>JAISMC010000038.1 GCA_031276965.1 Treponema sp. | reverse complement strand
AACCTTGACGAAACCGACTTCATTCATGGAAACGGCCCCGTCGAAACGGACGCTTACCATATTGCCGTTGACGGCGACCACTGTACCCTTTGTTCCGGTCATTTCGGTTCTCCCGATTCATTGGATGGGGTTCCCGCCGGAGAAAGCGCGCCGGAACCGGCGGCCCCCATGACGGCGGCGTAAAGCCCCTTGTATTCCGCAAAGCCCTCTTCGGTCCTGAAACAGGACCGCCGCTCCAGAAGGAGCAGTTTGAGAAGATAGGCGTATACCGTATTCCGGTCAAAATAATCCAGGCCCTGAAAAAGATCCACCGCCCGCCACCTGGATTCGTCGAGGAAAATTTCCGCCTCCAGGGGGGATTCCAGGGCCGCCGCGGCCCGGGCCGCCGCCGCCGCATCCGCGGGGTAGTCCGGCACGTCCGCGGGGAAGTCCCGCTTTATCTTGGCCCCCCGGTACTTGGCCAGATTGAGCCGCAGGGCCCGTTCATATTCCCGCCACCGGTCAAGGAAGGCGCAGCCCCCGGCGGCCGCAACGGCGGCCTGAGTTTCCGCGGGAAGGGGGGCGAAGGGGTTCAGAGTGAAAGAGTCCAGCAGGGCCGCATCTTCGGGACTCAGGGCCTGGCGGGCCAGTTCCCGGAAATGGGCGGAACTCATGGGGGCCGCTTGTCCGTAGATGAGGCTGGGGAGCTGGGCCATGAGATAGTAATACGCCACGCCGCTTAACCCTTCGCCGCGGTTTTCAGAATCTCCGCCAGCCGGGGATTGAGGTAGGCGGAAAGCAGTTCCGCCACCGCTTCGGCGGAAAAATCGTAGTAGGCCGAACCGTCCTTGTGGGCGATGCGGAAACCGGCGCCGAGGTTCCGGTCCGACTTGAGTTCCAGTCCCTTTTTGAGTTCGGCGGCCAGTTTTTCGTTAAAATAGCCCTGAAGTTTCCCCAAAAGCGCTTCCGGGAGGATCAGATCCAGGGAATCCGATCCCTTGGCGGCCCAGGATTTGACCAAATCCGGCAGAACCGACTTAAGGGCGTCTTCCCCAAAGGATGCGGAGACCCCCTGGGCGATAATTTTGTCCAGCAGGGTCTGAATTTCACCCTTGAAGGCCAAAACCAGGTTCCGGGACGCCTGTTCCAGGGCCGCAGTTCCGGCCTTTTCCGACCGCTCCGCATCCGCCTTGGCCCGGCTGATGAGGGCTTCGGCCTCCTTGCGGGCGGCTTCCACTATGCGCTTTGCCTCAGCTTCGGCCTGGGCCTTGAGACGGGACGCCTCATCAGACGCGGATTCGATTCCGTCTTTCTTTATTTTGTCGATGAGTTCCTGCAGTTGGATATCCATGTTTTCCTCTTTTGCCTTGGAATCAAAACATCCGGCGTTTTAATTCACTCCGGCCATTCCAAAATATAGTTGAGAATTTTTCGTATTTTCCGTGAGACAATGCCGCTGACCGCCTGGGGACCTTGCAATTTTTCCACCCTCGCCGTTAATAATGCCTCCAATTTTTGGGCCAGGTCATGTACATCCTGGTAATCTTCCGTTTTTACCGTATCAACGATGGGTAAAAGCTTTTTTAATCCCGAAATTTCCTGATGAAGAAGGGCCTCATTTTCATTGTACACATAATTGGTTATTTCTCCACTGTTTAAACGATGTTTACATATAACCGAAAGCTCCTCCAGTCCTTCGATGCTGTCTTCCAGTTCAGCCCGGACCATAACGATAAACAACTTTCTTTGGCCCATGTCCACTCCTCTAACCGGCCTTTCAGGGCAGCAGTTTCACCTTCAAACCGCCCCTCTTCATTCTATAATAGTTTGAAAATTTCCAGGATTCAAGTGTATTTTATGTTTTTCCTACCAATCGAAAGAAAAGAGACTTCTTTCGTGATAGTCCTTATTGGGCTCGGCAATACAAGAAGGAAATTCCGGCCTGTTGGGAGAATCGGGAAAATGCTGGGTTTCCAGACAGAAACCGCTGTGCTTCCCGTAAACCGAACCCGCCTTCCCCGGAACCCCGTCGAGGAAATTCCCTGAATAGAACTGAACCCCCGGCTGGGTAGTTAAGACCTTCATGCTCCGCCCCGACAGGGACTCAAAGACCTCCGCACAGGGCCTTAATGTACCCGGCTCCCCGTTGATCACGTAGCAGTGATCGTAGCCCCCGCCGGCGGCGGCCATATCCCTGCCTATGGATTTCCGGGAAGTAAAGTCAAAGGGACCGCCCCCCGCCGGGACAATCTCTCCGGTGGGAATAAGATCCTCCGAAACCTTAACATAGGAAGCGGCATGAAGAACAAGCTCATGGGAGAGGATGTCTCCCCGGCCCTCACCGGCAAGGTTAAAATAAGCGTGGCTGGTAAGGTTTACCGGACACGGGGCGTCTACCTTGGCGGCATAATCGGCGATAAGTTCATTGGATTTGGTGAGGCCATAACTGACCGAGGCCCTGAGCCTTCCGGGAAAGCCTTCGTCCCCGCCGGGGCTTTCCAGTTCAAGGCGGACAAAGACCCCGTCCTTTTCTTCGTAGACCTCCCCTTTCCAGAGAAGTTTGTCGAAACCCCGGCGGCCGCCGTGGAGGGTATGTTCCCCGTCGTTTTTATAGAGCCCGTAGGACTTGCCGTCCAGGGTAAAACAGGCGCCGCCGATGCGGTTGCCAAAACGGCCTATGGCGGCCCCGATATAGGACTTGTTGTGGGTATAGCCCTCCAGGGTGGAAAAGCCCAGCAGTATATCGTCCCTTCCTCCGGCGGAAGGAACGATGAGGGAGGTTAAAGCCGCCCCGAATTCGGAGACGGAGAGGATCAAATCCCCCGCCTTTAAGGTATAGATACGGACCTTTTCCCCGGTGGAAAGGAGGCCAAAAGTTTTTCTGGTAATTTTCATAGCGCCCTCTTTTTCACAATGCCGGATTCTGAAAAAACCTTATGATACTGCCAATATAAACCGGAAACAAACCGGCGTCTACTCTTTACCGGGATTGAATAAAAGCCTGTCCCGGGATATAATGACACCATGAGTCTTTTTGACCGCGTCGGTGCAGTCATTAAAAGCTATCTCAACGATGAGGATGCCCGTATTTTTAAGCGGTCCTCCCAGAATCCTCCTTATGATGATCCTGATATACAGGCCGCCTTTGAGGAACTGAACGATTTCCTTGGGGGAAAGAAAAAAAGCGCCTCTGTGGGAGGGGGCAGCAGGACCGAATACCGCCGCACCGAGTATACCAAAGGGGGCGCCCGGTACAGCCGTACCGAATACAGCCGTACCGAATGGAGCCAGCCCAGGGGAAAGCCGAAAAACGGCAGGGCCGGCGCTGCCGAAACGGTGAATATCCCCGAATCCCTGCGGAACGATTTTGCCGAACTGGGGGTTCCCTTTGGGGCAAAACCTGAAATCTGCAAAAACGCCTACAAGAAACTGCTGAAGATCCACCACCCGGATCGCCACGCCGGACATCCCGGCCAAATGGCCCTGGCCACTGAGAGATGCGCCCGGATCAACGCATCCTACGATAGAATAGAGCGGTGGCGGGCCACGGGGATTGCCTGAACCCGCGCCGGTTTTACGGCGGCAGACTTAAATGGAGTGGTTCGGAACCTTCAGTTTTCCGTCAAACCGAAGGTCCGCCAACAACCACTTAAAAACAACAAGCAAACGTAGATTTTGACAAAATCCGCGTTTGCTTGGACGATTCGCGCCGGACTAAAGCCTGAAACAACCAGCCAGGTTGCCGAACAAGTCCAATATCTTACTTCGCCAATTTCAAAATTTCCAGAATATCCAGCGTAGTCAGAGGCAGGAAGTTACCCACCGTTCCCTTGACGGGATCGGAGCGTTTAACCTTTTCGGCTATGGCCTTAAAATCTTTCTCCTCTATGCCTATCTCCTTGAGGGAGGCGGGCATGCCGGCCGAACTGAAAAAATTCCGCAAAGCCCCAATTCCCCGGAGGATCGTCTCTTCGGGATCGTGAAAATTCTGCTCCACATTGAATACCCGGACCGCAAACTGCACAAAGCGCTGGGGATCATGCTTGTACACGTACTTCATCCAATTGGGCACCAGAACGGCCAGTCCGGCGCCGTGGGCTATGTCGTTAAAACCCGAAAGTTCATGCTCGATCATGTGGCTGGCCCAGTCGCCGATCCGCCCCGTACTGAGGGAATTGTTATGGGCCACCGCCCCCGCCCACATAATCTCCGCCCGGGCGGCATAGTCCCTGGGATTCTCCAGCACCTTGGGCGCATTGTAGATGATGGTCCGCATTACCGCCTCGCAGAGCCGGTCCGTAAGATCCACATTTAACTCCCGGGTACAGTACCGTTCAATCACATGGACCAGCATGTCGGAAATACCGCAGCCCGTCTGATAGGGGGGCAGAGAATAGGTGGTCTCCGGGTCAAGGATGGAAAAGACCGGATAGATCACGTCGACATCCAGGAAACGTTTAAGGGCGCCGTCATCGTTGGTAATCACGCTGCTTAAACTGGACTCGCTCCCCGCAGCAGGGATAGTAAGGACCACCGCCACCGGCAGACTCTTCTTGGGAAACGCCTTATCAGCGTAAAAATCCCAAACATCCCCCTCATAAGGAACCCCTATCCCGATGGCCTTAGCGGAATCAATAACGCTGCCGCCCCCTACGGCCAGGATAAAATCGACCTTCTTTTCACGGCAGATTTTGATTCCCTTCCGGACCAGGGAAAGCCTGGGGTTGGGTTTGACGCCCCCCAGTTCCACTGCCTCAATACCCGCTTCGGAGAGGGATTTTTTTACCGCATCGTAAACACCGTTGGCCTTGATGCTGCCGCCGCCAAAGTGCAGCAGAACCGCCGAACCCTGGTACTCCTTAACAAGCGGCCCGAGTTTTGCAATTGTTCCCTTGCCGAAAATAATACGGGTCGGATTTCTAAAATCAAAATTAACCATTGGAACCTCCTATGTGCCTGCCCCTTCCGGGGTTTTATTATGACCGGAAACAAACAACCCTTCCGCATTGTACCCGGCAGATCCGTTTGTATTATCCACCGTCTTCGTCCTCCGTGTCTCCCCATTCGGCAAGCTTCCGGTGCAGGGTTTTGCGGCCTATGCCGAGGATCTCCGCGGTTTTACTTTTATTCCCTTTCTGTACCGAAAGGGTATCCCGGATGATGATCCGTTCCCCCTCTTCCAAGGTTGACCCCAGGGGAATCCGTATCCAGCCTTCGTCGTTTTTAATGCGCAGGGTTGGGGGCAGATCCCCCTCGGTGATCACCGGCCCTTTGGACATGACCACGGCGTTTTCCATGCAGTTCCGCAGCTCCCGAATATTGCCGGGCCAGTCATAGGCATAGAGGCAGGACCGGGCCTTTTCATCTATACCCTCCAGGGTCTTGCCGTTTTCCAGAGAGAATTCCCTGAGGAAAGAGGCAACCAGCAGGGGGATGTCGTCTTTCCGTTCCCGCAGGGGGGGCACATGGATGTTTACTACGTTAAGCCTAAAGTAGAGGTCCTCCCGGAAAGCGCCCCTTTCAATTTCCGCCTTGAGATCCTTGTTGGTAGCCGCCACGATCCGCACATCAACCTCCAGGGTTTCCTCTCCGCCGACCCGCTCAAACTTTTTTTCCTGGAGGGCCCGCAGCAGCTTGATCTGAATATTCTGATCAATTTCGCCTATCTCGTCCAGAAAAAGGGTCCCCTCGTTGGCCAGCTCGAAGCGGCCCCGCCGCCGGGACACCGCCCCGGTAAAGGCCCCCTTTTCGTGGCCGAAGAGCTCGCTTTCTATCAGGGTGTCGGGAATGGCCGCGCAGTGAACCTTGACGAGGGGCTTGTCCTTCCGGGGGGACAATTCATGGATGGCGTCCGCCACCAGTTCCTTCCCCACCCCGGATTCGCCGGTGATGAGAATTGAAGCCTTGGCGGGGGCGGCGCGGCTTATCGTATCGAAGATCCGGCGCATGGGGGCGCTGGTACCGATGATGGTACGGAACTGTTTTTTATGCTCCAGTTCCTCCTCCAGCCGCCGGTGTTTCAAAACCAGTTCCCGGTTTGCCAGAGCCCGCTTAACCAGCAGGGAAAGCCGGTCCAGATTTACCGGCTTGGTAAGAAAATCGTAGGCGCCGTTCCGCATGGCCTCGACGGCATTTTCCACCGTACCGTGTCCGGTCAGGATGATCACCGGAATCCCCGGAGTTTCCGCGCTGATACGCCTGAGGAATTCCTCCCCAGAAAGGCCGGGCATGCGGAGATCGGTGATTACCAGGTCTATATCCCCCTTTTGGAAACGCCTCCAGCCCTCGTCCCCGGCGGCGGCGGTTTCCACCTGGTAACCGTCCATCTCAAGGGCCGCAGCCAAGCCCTGGCGTATATTCTTCTCGTCGTCGGCTATCAGAAGCTTAAACGGCATGATTTCCTCCGGATTTTCCTGCAAGGGCCTGAACCGTCCCTCCGGGGGACGCAATGAGCCGCCGCTCCTTCTGGGGTATGGGCAGCATGATGGTAAAACGGGTCCCCTCCCCTTCCTTCGATTTTACGGCGATGTCCCCCCGGTGCTCCCGGATTATTTTAAAGACCAGGGTCAGCCCCAGGCCGGAACCGGTTTCCTTGGTGGTAAAATAGGGCTCGAAAATTTTAGCTATCAGAGCTTCGGGAATTCCCGTGCCCGTATCGGACACGCCTATCCACAGTTCTCCCTCTTTCACCTCGGTTTTTATGGTTAGAATGCCTCCCATGGGCATAGCGGCAATGGCGTTCTTAATCAGATTGAGGAAGGCCTGTTTGAAATAACGTTCATCAAAAGAAATTTGAGGAAGGTTTTCTCCCAGATCAAGGGCACAGGTAATCCGGGCCTCCTCCAGTTCATAACCGACAAATTCTATCATCTCCTTGAGCAGGGCATTGATGTCTCCCTCCCGCAGTTCCATGTTCATGGGCCGTACCGCAAAGAGAAAGTCCACCACAATGTGATTCAGCCGGTCTATCTCTTCGTTAACCACCGCCAAATACTTGTCCATTTGATCCAGATAAGTCCTGGGATCGCCGCCGTCACACGCGGCGCCTTCAGGGCGGGCCTTTAACAGATCCCGGTTGGCGGCCATGGTCTTTTGAATCAACTGGATGTGAATAGAAAGGGAACCCAGGGGGTTTTTGATCTCGTGGGCTACCCCGGCGGCCACCGTGGTAAGACTGGCCAGGTTTTCCGCCCGGCGGAGCTGGGCCTCCTTGCTCCGCTTTTCCGTAATATCCTCGGCGTGGATCAGGGTTCCCGTTACCTGATGATCCTGAACCAGGGGCGTTAAACTTATGCTGAGAAGCCGCTGCAGGCCCTTGATCTCAATGTCAAATTCCCGGCCCTCGATCCGGTCTCCGCTCCGCAGGGCTTCCTCGAAGAATTCAGCTATCTCCTCGTTTCTGACTAGCCGCCAGATAGGATCGCTCCCCTGTTCATAGCTGATCATGGGAAGGAGACGCTCCGCGCATTTATTCGCCAGGATCAGATAATGCTCCGTATCACAAACCAGAATCCCCTCGGTGAGGGAATCCAGCACCGTCTCAAGACGGTCAATCTCGGCGGCGGCGGAAACGAGGAGATCCCTGGTCTGCTCTATGGTTATCTTGTTAAGCTTTTGCAGCGCCCGTTTAATAAACTGCCGCATCCTTTCTCTGCTCCTTAAAGGCGGAAACCGTCCGCCATAGACCGGCGAAGCTCCGCCCCAAGCCGTTCCAGGGCCAGGGCGGGATTCTGATTA
This sequence comes from Treponema sp., assembly GCA_031276965.1. Classification (GTDB taxonomy): domain Bacteria; phylum Spirochaetota; class Spirochaetia; order Treponematales; family Breznakiellaceae; genus JAISMC01. Next base: position 3,229 of record JAISMC010000038.1, on the reverse strand, counting down.
TAGACATCCACCGCTGTTCCCGCCGCCGCCGTCTCCTTAAGCCAAATTTCCGAAAGGCCTATCCTGTCCGGGGAAGGCCCGATCCCCCCGGATATCATCGAAAGAAGGAACCGTAAAAAACGGGGAAAGAGGAAACGGACGCCGAACTGATCCGCCCCCTCCAGGACCCTGCCTACCGCTCCCTTCAGATCCGTAACCGGCCTTCCCAGGCCCGCGGCTTCCGCAATGGAGGCGGCATATTTGCCCAGCTTCACCAGTTCTTCCGGCAGGGAGCGGCCCCTGCTGCGGATCTGCAGTACCGAAGCGGCGCAGAGAGAGGCGGCAAAAAAGGCCGCCAGGGCCCGGAGGGTTTCTTCGGATACGGGAAGAAAGGAATTCAGGTACGCGTTGATCCCCGAACCGGAATCCCGGAAGACCCGGCGTATCAGTTCCGCCTCCGCCGCCGCCTCCCGCTTGACAAAACGGTAGGGCCGGAGCCGGGATAGAACCGTAGGAATAAGCCCCTCCCGGCGGACGGCGGTCAGTACAATGGTAACCCGTTCCGGCGGCTCCTCCAAAAGTTTGAGGAGGGCGTTTCTGCCGCTTTCCTGCATGCGGCCGGCGTTTTCGATGAGGAGGAATTTCCGTCTGCCCGCAGGAGCAAGACGGCTCCAGTAGGCAGCCCGCCTGATCTGGGCCACGGGAATAAGATCGCCCATACCTTCGGCCTCAAGCTTATACACGTTCTTTACGATACTTTGGCTTAACTTTTCCAGCCTCTCCGGTTTCGCCCCTGCCGGGGCTTCAAGCTCATCCAGATCCTCTTCCAGGGATAAAAGCAGGCCGCTGAGTTTTCCCAGCTTGGAATCATCTTCCCAGAGCACCGGGGAAAAACGGGCGGTCAGTTTCCTGACCGAGCGGATAAAGAGAAACCTGGTACTTGGGGATTCCTCCCGGAGCAGGGCCGCCGCCGCCGCCGCGCTTTCCATGGAAAAGGGCCGGGAACCAAGGAGGAGCAGATCCGGATGGGTCAGAGAACGGTGGCGGGAACAGGCGGAACAACCGCAGTTCCAGGCCGCGGCGGCCTCGCAGGAAAGGATCCGGGCCAGCTCCAAGCCGGCGGTTCCCTTTCCCGAAGCGGGGGGGCCGAAAAAAAGCATGGCCGGCGCCAGAACTCCTCCCCTTATATCCGCGGACAACTGGGCCGCAGCGGCCTGGCCCAGGACATTCTCAAACACCGGACGCTCCCCAGGGAACTTTCACCATGCCGATCAGGGGCAGCAGAAAATGGGCAAAGTAACTTTCCCCCAGGAGGGGGCCGGAATCGAAGAGGGGCTGTACTATTAGGACCACGAGGATCAGGGAAATGAGCGTAAGCCCTTCAAGTATACCGAAGAGAAAACCCAGAAAACGGTTTACCCCCCCCAGGTGAATTCGCTGGATAATATCCTCCAGAATACGGGCCAGTATTTTTATCAGAAGAAAGGTGATAAGGAACAGGGAGAGAAAACCGAGAATCTCCGGAATCACCCGTACCTCCGGCATATACCGTTCCCGTATAAAGATCCCCGCATTTTTATAGAAGAGCACCGACCCCAGGAGGCCCAGTACCAGGGAAGCCATGGCCATAAATTCTTCCACAAAACCCCGGAGGGACGCGCGGATAATCAGGATAACCGCCAGCACGGCGAAGACAATATCAATGTTGGCAAAACGCACTATATCCGGACCTCCGTTTTTTCTTTAAGAAAACCGGCAATTGCCTGGGCGATGATTTTTGCCCCGTCCGCGGCGCCGATGGCGGCGGCGGCGGCGGCCATGGCTTTCCGCTTCTCCGCATCCCCCGCCAAGGCAAGCACCGTTTGAACCACATCTTCCGGCGAAGGGTTCCGTAACGCCGCCGCAGCTCCGGCCCTTTCAAAAAACCCGGCGTTCTCCACCTGGTCTCCTCTGGTACCGGAACCGGCCAGGGGTATGAGGATCAGCGGCTTGCCCAGGGCAGCGCATTCCCAGAGGGTACCCGCACCGCTCCGGCCCAGAACCAGTTCCGCCGCGGCAATTACGTGGGGAAGCTCATTCCGTATATAGGAATAGGGCAGATAACGCGGCCCCGCTGCCGGTAAATCCGGCGCAGACTCCGCATTAAGCCCCGTCTGGTGTACCACCACATAGGGACCGGTAAGCTCCGGCAGAACAGCCCGGATCATCCCGTTGATCTCCCGGGCTCCCTGGCTTCCTCCCAGGATCAGAAGTATACGCTCATCCCCGCCCAGTCTTAAAAAGGCCCTTCCCCTGGCGGGATCCGCTGAACGGAAAGCGGGACGCACGGGATTACCGGTCAGCTCTATCCTGGCCCTGACGGCTTCGGGGAAAAAAGCCGCCGTATCCTCGTAGGCGGTAAAAATCCGCCCGGCAAAGCGGGCGTTGATTCTGGTAGCCAGACCGGGGCTGAAATCCGATTCATGGGTAAACACAGGTATACCGAGGGAAGCCGCGGCGGCGCAGGGAGGAACGCTGACAAAGCCCCCCTTGGAAAAAAGCAGCGCCGGCCGCTCCTTTCCGAGGATCTTCCGGGCCGCAAAAAAACCCGCCCCTATCCGGACAATATCGGAAAGATTCTGAAATGAAAAATAACGCCGCAGTTTTCCCGAGGGGACGCCGAAAAATTCCAGTCCCGCCTCTTCAACTATAGACCGGTCCATTCCCCGGACGGAACCTATCCAGAAAATACGGCAGGGAAAAAGTTTTTGAACATAGAAGGCAACCGCCAGTCCGGGATAGATATGTCCGCCGGTACCTCCGCCGGTAAAGGCAATTCCAACCATACCATAAAAGTACATGAAAGCGGCGTTTTCCGCAATCGGAGGACAGGCTCCGTGCGGCGCCGGAATCCGCCCGAAAAAAAACAGTCCCGCCGGGACGGGACTGTTACAATGAGCCGCACACGATTCGAACGTGTGACCCACGCCTTAAAAGGGCGTTGCTCTACCTACTGAGCTAGCGGCCCGGAATCATTACACGACAAGTAATTGCATAACCTTATTATAAGACCGTTGCAATAGGCGCAACAAACACATACCATGCCAATAACTGTACAATAATCGCATGATAAGGGCATCAAGGTCAATCCCTCGCATTGCCTAATAATTATTCCAGCCGAAAAGGAGCGGTTGCCCAGTAATAAAATCCAGCCGAAATCAGGCCGCGGGGGCCTGATCTCCTCCTCCCTGACCGGGAGGATTTCCAAGGT
>JAISMC010000006.1 GCA_031276965.1 Treponema sp. | reverse complement strand
AAGAGGAGCAGCAGGGCCAGTACAATCAGGGCGCTGAAGACCTTGCTCCCCGCAAGGGCGTTAAACCGTTTTTGCGCCATACTATGCCTCCGCGCTTGCTATGGTTTTGAGGATTTTTCCTTCAGTCATGTCTTCACCCGAAATTTCGGCGATCTTCTTCCGGTCCCGCATCACCGCGATACGGTCCGAACAGCGGATTACTTCTTCCAGTTCCGAAGAGATAAAGACCAGCGACATGCCCTCGTCGCAGAGCTTCATCGCCAGGTTCATAATTTCAACCTTGGCGTGAACGTCGATGCCCCGGGTGGGCTCGTCCAGGATCAAAAGTTCCGGCTTGGTAACAAGCCAGCGGGCCAGAATCACCTTTTGCTGGTTGCCCCCCGAAAGGTTGCCCACCGGCGTTTCCGGCGACGGGGTAACAATGTTGAGCATCTTTATGTACTGGGCGGCGATCTCTTCCTGCTTCTGCCGTGAAATAAACCGCGCAATGCCGTTTTTTGCCTGCATCACCAGGATGATATTCTCCCGTACCGAAAGCTCAGGGATTATGCCGTACTTTTTGCGATCCTCAGGACAGAAGGCGATAAATTCCTTAATGGCGTCCCCCGGCTGTTTGAACGAATGTTTTTTATTTTCTATTAAAAGTTCCCCCGAATCCGCCTCGTCAATGCCAAAGAGGAGGCCCGCCGCTTCGGTACGGCCGGAACCAAGCAGGCCCGCCAGACCCAGGGTTTCGCCCTTCCGGATCACCATGTTGTAGGGATCTACCATGCGCCGTTTACCAAGGTTCTTCGCCTCAACTAAAATTTCGTTACCGGCCTTGTCCTCGCGGGTCTTTTTCCGCTTTTCCAGGGACGAAAAATCTTTTCCTACCATGTGAGAAACAAGTTCCAGCTTGGGAAGATCCTTTAACACATACTCCCCGATAAACTTGCCGTTTCGCAAAACAGTAACCCGGTCGCAGAGTTCGTAAACCTGATCGAGAAAGTGGGAGATAAATATAACCGAAAGGCCCTCGTCCCGGAGCTTCCGCACGGTGGTAAAAAGCTGCTCCACTTCTGGCCGGTCCAGGCTTGAGGTAGGCTCGTCGAGAATCAACACCGTGGAGTTCATGTTTACCGCCCGGGCTATGGCTATCATCTGCTTGATGGCCACCGAATAGGACCCTAAAAGACGGGTAACGTCAATAGTTATATTAAGCCGGCGCAGGGCTTCTTCAGCGCCGGTTCTAACATATTTCCAGTCAATTTTGCCGGCCCTTGTTTTTTGCCGGCCCGCAAAAATATTCTCCGCCACGGTAAGATTATCGCAGAGGTTCACTTCCTGATAAACAGAGTTGATCCCCAACTGACGGGCTTCGAGGGGATTGGCGGGATGAATTTCCCCGCCGTTAAGGACAATGGTTCCCCCGTCTTTTTTGTAAACGCCGGTAAGGATTTTGATAAGCGTCGATTTTCCCGCTCCGTTTTCGCCCATCAGCGAATGAATTTCTCCCCGGCGCAGCGTAAAATTAACATTGTCCAGGGCATGAACGCCGGGAAACCGAATGTCAATAGCGGACATTTTAAGGATACTATCGTCGTTAGCCATGGTATTTCCTGAAAAAACCCACCGGAAACGGAAGACTGAAATTTCCCGTTCCCGGTGAATAGTATACGCTAGTACTGCCTGCTTGGATAGGCGGTTTCGGCATTGGTCCAGTCAAACTGGCTTTCCTTGGATTCTACCCACCATGTTATAGGCTGCTTGTTGAGAATTTTCACGGCGGTGTCCATAACCTGGGGACCGAGCAGCGGGTTGCACTCGATAGTGGCGTTCAGCTCTTTCCGGAGCATGGCGTCAAATGCGCCCTTTACCGCGTCGATGGACACAATGATGATGTCGACGCCGGGCTTTTTGCCGGCGGCTTTGACGGCGTCAATGGCGCCGATGGCCATGTCGTCATTCTGGGCAAAGAGAACGTCGATGTCATTCGCCTGGGGGCTCTTCATCCAGGCTTCCATAACCTGCTGGCCTTCGGCCCGGGTAAAGTTACCGGTCTGGCGGAAGATGGTCTTATAGTTGGGATACTTTGCAATCTCCTTATTCCAGCCTGCGGTGCGTCCTACCTGGGCGCCCGAACCGGTGGTGCCTTCAAGAATGGCCACATTGATGTCAACCTTGCCGTCATCTTTCTTCCTGCTGTTGCCGGTGGTCTTCATATAGTTGACGATCCACTGGACGGCTTTCTGCGCCTCAAGCTCCATATTGGAACCGATGAACGCGGTAATATAGTCCTCCTGCTTCTTTCCTGCGGCCAGGGTTACCTGGCGGTCTACGCAGATAACGGGAATGCCCGCATCTTTGATTTCCTGCAGGATCGCGTCCCAGCCGGTTTCAACCACCGGGGTAAAGCCGATGACATCGACCTTCTGCCGGATAAACGAGCGGATAGCCTGCATCTGGTTCTCCTGCTTCTGCTGGGCGTCGGAGAAGATCAGCTCGACGTTGTACTCCTCCGCCGCGGCCTTTACCGAGTTGGTACAGGCGGTGCGCCATTCGGATTCCGCCCCGATCTGGGAATAGCCCATCACGATTTTGCGGTCCATGCCTCTGGTTACGCCTCCTCCGGACTGCTGCTGTCCACCCGCGCCAAAGGCAAGGGACGCTGCAAGCAAAACCAGTAAAACAACAAACAATTTTTTCATCTCATCCTCCTAATGGTTAAGTTGGCTTATTGTAACGGCAGATTAAGGGGGCCGTACATGAAGATAATTATTGAATTTGGTTGATCTTTTTCTGAAATAAAGGCCGCTTCAGGGGGAAATTCCGGAAAAGGGTAATTTTTTTACGAGAAAAAGTTTGTTTTTCTTCGATCCCGGAGGTAAAGGGCGGAGAACGGCGGCAATACGTGAAAAGTCATACATGGGACGCTTAAAATACCGGACCTGTTCAAGAACTGAAGTTTCCGGACGGCTTATCCCCCAAAAATACATGGGTACGGAACTTTCCTGGTATTATTTAAGTAAAACTATGGATTTTTACGATAAATAATGTATAGAATGTTATATCAGAGGCTTTCCCGAAACTTCAGTTTTTGGGAAAGCTGCCTTAGATTCAAAGGAAAAAGCGGGCTTTGGGCCGCTTTTTCGGAAGTTTTTCCCAAAACCAACCGGGTTTTGGGAAAAGCTCGTCAGGCATAATTTTTTTAGGATGTGGATATGAAAAAAACGCTAGTGGTGTCCCTGGTTTTAGTATGCGCCGCCGCCGGGCTTTTTGCCCAGGATCTTAAGCTGGGCGGCAGACTTTTTACCGGTCTTAGGTTTGAGAACGAAAATGACGCTGAAGAATCCGTCATCGGCTTTTACAATGACGAAGACGATGGTTATGTTACCCGTTTTGATTTGAATTTTGAATTAACCAAAGCCGGTTACGGCGTTAAAATCGGCCTCCGCAATGACTGGTTCGGCGGTCCCGCTGGTACAACGATGACTGTTTTAGATGGTTCGGGAAACCCGACTACCATGTATGTTACGCTCTCCAACAGCGGTTTGGGTATCTACAACGCCTATGCCTGGGCCAATTTCTACAAGGACACGATCAATGTCAAATTCGGCCTTATCGATGACGCCGCCTGGGCCGCCGAAGGGGATGAGGAATTCCAGGTCAGCAAGGGCGCAGGTCTCCGGGTTGAGATCAAGCCCACTCAGGGGCTTAATACGGGGGTCTTTTTTGCCCTTCCCGATTTTATAAACGATCCGTATGCCCGGGACGAATTTGGGGGGCTTCCCGGCGCAAAGCTCAAGCATGTTCTTCCCGAAGCGGCCTTTGGCGGTAAGTACGAGCACGATCTTTTCAACGTGGCGGCCGGTTTTAAACTGGACGGCGGCGGCGACGGCCTGGTTTCCGGGGTAAAACCCCTTATGGGCCGGGGTAACTGGGACAATACCTACTACGAGGTGAATGAAACGGACTCGTATTCTTATACCCTGGACGGCCGGGGTCCCCAAGGTACCAGCGCGGAAACTCCCTCCAGTGGGTCGGGCAGCCTTGAAAGAAAAAATCTTTTTCAGCAAAAAGTAAGGAACGGTTCCGTATCCGCCTCCGCCGGTATCCAGGCCTACCTCGGTTTCAGCGTCAAGGCGGTGGAACGGCTCAAGGCCGTAGTGGAGGCCCAGGCCTACAATCTGGGGGACTTTAACAGGGCCGGTTTTGTCTGGATAAACGAAGTGGGGGAATACGAGATCTTCCCTAACATGCGGGCCGGAGCAGTTCTGACCCAGTGGTTTTACGGTCCGCGTATTGCCGCCATTGATGATGCCCATGACGTGAAGATGGTGTACCCCTATATCGGTTTTAAGCCCTACTTTGAATATGACATTAACGAGTTCTTGACCGCGGGCGGCGAAATCGGCTTTTCCTTCCAGCCCAAGTGGGTGGATTGTGAATTCAGCCTAAAGCCGAAGCTTTCCTATAAATTGGGGGATAGCGCAGTTATCGGCGCCTACTATATGTTCGATATGTTCAAGTACTCCAAAAAAGGGCCCGACGGCATGTATAATTTAATCAATACCTTCCAGATAAACTTTAACTGGACCTTCTAGCAGTTTACTGCGCTTCGCGCATAAGACCCAAAAAAATCGGCTTTTAGTCGATTTTTTACCCTGCAAACTGCGTTCGGACCAAAGGTCCGCGGATGCCGGATCAGTACTTCTTTGCGGCGTATTCAACCCAGCCGCCGGCTTCAACGAGGGCGCGTTCAAAATCTTTCAATGTAAAGGGAACCGTTTTTTCCCTGTCTCCGCCCTTGAAGTAAAGGAGGCCCCTTTCCGTATCCGCCGAAAGGACCGCCGGAAGGGCGGCAAATTCCCGGAAAAGTTCATCCAGCGTTTCCGGCGGAAGTTCCGCGGCGATCATGCCGCAGTTGTACATGTTCTGGCGGAAGATCCGGGCGAAGCTCTCGCCGATTACAATGTTGATGCCGTTTGCCTCCAGCGTCCAGGGGGCGTGTTCCCGGGAACTGCCGCAGCCGAAATTGGCCCTGGTAACGATGGCTCCCTTTCCCGCGGTATCCCGCCGGGGATCGAAACCGGGCAGTTTAAGGTCCTCTAAAATATAGGGCCCCAGGGCTTCCCTGGAATTTTCGGTCAAATATCTTGCCGGGATAATCTCATCGGTGTTGATGTCGCTCCGGTCTAAAAACAGCACTGTTCCGCCAAAGGTTTTCACGGCAGTTTTTCCTTATAGATCCCCGGGACCGGCGATGCAGCCGGCCACGGCGGAGGCGGCGGCGGAGGCGGGGCTCATCAGATGGACCATACCGCCCTTGCCCATGCGGCCATAGAAGTTACGGTTCGTGGTGGAGGCGCAGACTTCCCCCTCCGCCAGGACCCCGTTGGACATGCCCAGACAGGCCCCGCAGGTGGGATTGGTAACACAGAACCCGGCGGAGAGGAACACGGCGATAAGTCCCTCTTCCAGGGCCTGGGCGTACACCCCCGTGGTGGCGGGGGAGAGGACGCCCCGGACGGCGGGGGCAATCTTTCTGCCCCGCAAGACCGCCGCCGCCTCCCGGAGATCCTCGATGCGGCCGTTGGTACAGGAACCGATATAAACTTGATCCACCCTGGTCCCCGCCAGTTCCCGGATGGGCTTTACCTCATCCGGTTTATAGCCCACCGTGGCGGAAGCTTCCAGGACGGAGCAGTCCATATCGGTCACATGATCATAGGCCGCATCGCCGTCGCTCCGCCACCGGGCAAAATCCTCCAGGGCCGCCTCTTTCGACGGGTAGGAACCGTCCCCTCCGGGGCCTATAAAGGGCCAGAGGTAGTCCACGGTAATGCCGTCGGGCATACAGACCCCGCTGGTACCCCCGGCCTCCACCGCCATATTGCAGATCGTCATCCGGCCCTCCATGCTCATGGCGTCAATCACCGGCCCCCGGAATTCCACCACCCGGTCAGTGGCGCCGGAAACGCCAAGCCGGGCTATCACCGCCAGAATCACATCCTTGGCAAAGACGCCTTTTCTGAGGCTTCCGTTAAGGTTGATTCTTATGGAAGCGGGCCTCCTGAAGGCGCAGACCCCCTTGAGTATGCCCACCTCCAGGTCCGTGGTTCCCACCCCCGCGGCAAAAGCGCCAAAGGCTCCGTGGGTACAGGTATGGCTGTCCCCCATGATGACGGTGTACCCCGGCCGGACGAATCCCCTTTCCGGAAAAATCGCATGGCAGACCCCGTTCCGGCCAATATCGAAGAAATCCCTGATTCCATGACGGCGGGCCCATTCCCGGAGTATCTTTCCCTGCTCCGCGGTTTTTGAATCCTTCGCAGGGCTGACATGATCGATTACCGCCTTGATCCGGGCGGGATCGAAAACCCGGTCCAGGCCTTTCGCCGCCAGATCGTTAATGGCAATGGGGGTGGTGATCTCGTGGCAGAACACCCTGTCCAGTTTCAGCACCCAGGTATCCCCGAAGGGCCGGTCCACCACATGGGCGTCGAAGATTTTTTCCGCTAATGTTTTTCCCATCTCAAGCTCCGTGCCTGCCGGCCCCCCCACAGGAAATGCCGGGGTTTTACCGTGGGTCTAAACTACCATAGATGGGCGGCCCTTACAATAAGCCCCGCCCCATGCCGCATCACGTTGACAATACAGGCGCGGCAGCGTTAGGAGTTTGCTGCACTTCGTGCGTAAAACCCCAAAAAATCGCCGATCAGGCGGTTTTTTACCCTGCAAACTCCGTTCGGACCAAAGGTCCGCGCAGCCCAATAACCGGGGATTTTTTGCGGCATCAAGCGCAAAAAATCCACAAGCGCAACAGGCTGCTAGAGATCCCCGAACGGCCTGTCCGGGAGACAGAACGGCCTGTCCGGATCTCCGAATGCTTTATTCGGATCCCCGAATGACCCGTTCGGAGATCCGAATGGCCTGTTTTTCATCTTTTACCGGAGCTATCGTATGCAAAGCAAAGCGCCCGGACCGGATCTGGATTTTTTGGGCCAAATCTCCGATAGTTGAGCAATGTTTTTCATCAAAAACCGTAGTCCGCTGGCTGCGCTGGCGGCTTTTGCCGCGCTGGCCGCCTGCCTCCCCGGGACCCCCGCCGGCGGCGGGAACCGGGCTTCCGGTTCCGGCGGGGATCCGGACGGCCAAAATACGGCCGTTATGGTGCCGGACCCGGCGGACCGGCTTATTGAGCCGCGGGAACCCGGTTCGCCGCAGCCGTTCCGGGATCAGCTTGAACGGACCCTGGAGGCGGCGGAGTTTCCCGGTGAACTTTCCCGCCGGATCAGGGATGCGGCCCTGGAAGGGCCCTCGTTTATTTTAGATCTCCTCACCGCCCTGGAGGGGGATCCCTTTCTGCGGCTCCTGGTGGACAAGGCCCATCCCCTCCCCGATGGGTACGAACCCGGCGATTTAACGGAACTTGCCGGGGGCTCATATACGGTGAGCCGGGAAGGACTTATGCTGCGCCGTTCCGCGGCGGATGCCCTGGAGGCCATGGCCGCCGCCGCCCGGTCCGGGGGGATAACCCTCACCGCCTCCTCCGCCTATCGATCCTGCGATTACCAGGCCGAGGTCTATGCCCGGAATGTCCGGGAACTGGGGCGGGAGGCCGCGGACCGGGAATCGGCCAGGCCGGGATACAGCCAGCATCAACTGGGGCTGGTGGTGGATTTCGGTTCCATTACCAACGATTTTGCGGAAACCCGGGCGGGACGCTGGATGGAAGCCAATGCCGGCCGTTTTGGCTGGTCCCTCTCATTCCCCCGGGGCTTCGAAGCCCTGACGGGTTACCGCTGGGAAAGCTGGCACTACCGCTATGTAGGGCCGGAGCTTGCCGCCTTCATCGATACCTACTTCGGCGGTATCCAGCAGTACGCCCTGCGTTTCCTCTACGAATGGGAACGGCAGACAGGCGAAGCGTCCCGGCATTCCTGAAGACGGGAACAGCCCTATGCCGGGACGGGCCGGTTCCGCAGTTTCTTTAATTCCAGAAGGGTCAGTCCCCCGGTAAAGAGAAAAGAAAATCCGTCGGCCACGGGGGTAGCCGCCACTACCCCCGGAAGCCCCCAGAGTATGCCGAAGATGATCATGCAGGGGATAAGGGCGATGCACTGCCTGAGCATGGAGAGCAGGATCGACAGTTTCGGGCGTCCGGTTACCACAAAAAAGTTGGCCGCCACAATCTGGAAACCGTTAAGGGGGAGCAGGAGCATCGAAATCCGTATGGCCCAGGGGCTGAAACTAAGAAGGGCGGGGCTGCCATTGGGGGCGAAGATCCGCACCAGGGCAGCGGGGAACAGTTCCGCCGCAATAAAACCGGCGGTACAGATGACGGTGGCCGCGGCTGCCGCCAGGAGCAGGGCCTTCGTCACCCGGCCGTAATTTTTTGCGCCGTAATTATAGCCCAGAATGGGCTGGGCCCCCTGGTTGATCCCGAAGATGGGCATCAGGATTATCATAATGATAGACATGTTGATGTTCATCCCCGACAAGGCTATATCCCCTCCGTTGGCCACCCCCAGGGCCTCCGCGCCGTACCAGCCCATACTGGCATTGTAGAGAAGCTGTACCGCGGACATGACGAATTGCAGCAGAAACTGGGCGGAACCGAAGGACATGATCTGGAGGATTATTCCCAGGGAGGGCTTAAAACGCCTCAGCCCGAGTTTTATTACCGCCTTCCTGCTGAAGTTGAAGGAGAGAATCCAGACCGCCGCCGCAAACTGGGAGATAACCGTCGCCCAGGCGGCCCCCTCCACCCCCCAACCGAAACCGAAGATAAAGACCGGGTCCAGGATCATATTCATTCCCGCGCCGATGAACATGCTGATCATGGTTGTGGCGGGAAAGCCCTGGGCCCGGGTACAGTGGGAAAAACCGAAGCCCACCATCAGGAAAACCTGGCCGTAGAGGATGATCCGGTAATAACGGCGGGCATAGTCCAGGGCAACACTGCCCTCCTGGGCGCCTAAAAGGGAAAGGATGGATTCAAGGCAGAACAATTCCGCCAGCATCAGCGCCAGGCCCGCCGCCGTCAGGAGGAAGAGGCAGTGGTTCAGGGCGTTTTCCGCTTCTTTTTTACGGCCCTGGCCGAGGCGCATGGAGATCATATTTGCCGCCCCGATGCCGAACAGCATGGAAAAGGCCAGGGAAATGGTCATCAGGGGCAGCACCAGGGAAAGGCCTCCCAGAGCTATCTCGTTTACCCCCTGGCCGACAAAGATCCGGTCCACCACATTGTACAGCGCATTGACCATCATACCGGTAACCGCGGGAATAGAGAAACGCAGAAGCAGCCTTCCCACCGGCTCTTTGCCAAGCCGGTCGGCTGCATTTGCTGCTATTTTTTGTCCTTCCGTTACATTTATTGACATGTTTCCCCCGCAGAGTTGTATCCGTTACTATACTGAATAAATCAGAATATGGAGCATTTCCCAAAAACTAAAGTTTTGGGAAAGCCTCTATATCAAAGGATTTTCAGGAATCCCGGTACTTTACTTTTTCTAAACACCGTAAAGAAAAAAGTACCTTTTTTTAAAATATATGATAGAATAATCTCACCCTGATGATTAGTGTTTCAGGTTATATTATATGCAAAGGAGATAAAATATGAAGCGGCTCGTTCTTTTCCTTGTGGTGATTGGGCTCACCTTGACGGCTTACGCCCAGGTTCAACTGCCTGAACACCGGTTTGCCTCCGGCAATTGGGGTTTTTCCGGCCCCAGGCTGTATCAGAATGACCCAAGGGCTGGTCTTGCTAAGATGAACATCAGGATCCCCCAGGCCGGTCCTATGGTTTATGAATTTAACGCCCGTTACGAGGGCGGAGCGGAAGACGGTCACGGCGGATTCGGCATCCATGTGTTTGATGATACCGTTCTTAATGCGCCTTCCTGGGGATCGGGTAATTCCTATCTGCTCTGGCTTAATTATGACGAAAGTCCCGCAAACCGGGCCATTCCCAGGGGATTAAGCGCCCAGGTATACCGGAGCCGCTCTCATTCCAGAATGGATCTGGTGGAAAGCGTCAATCTAAACCAGTACGCCAATGCCTTAACCAGCGCCAATCTTGCTTCGCCGGTTCCCTTTAAGGTTGAGGTCAACGGCAATACCGGAGAGGTCCGGGTTTACGATCCCACGGACCCGAATCTGGCGGAATACTACTATTTCTATATTGACCGGAAAGATCTGCCCCTCAGAGGGAATTGGGTAGCCCTGAGGACCAACGGCATGAAGCTGTCCTTCGCCATGGGTCTGTAGTCCTAAACGAAAAAGCCAGGAGCTGCTCCTGGCTTTTTTAATTGCGCGATCGCCAGGATTTGATCTATAACGGACAACGTGGAATTTGTCAGATGCCTGTCGAATTTTATTCGAAAGTCTGGTTTAATACCCCGGAGCCCTGCGGCGGTTTTAGTATCATTTCTCCCTGTTCCCCTGTCAATACGCCCCGGCAATTTGTCGAGAATATACAATGATGAAAATAGTTATCAGCGACGACCGTTTCGGCAGCAGCGATGAGGAACGGGCGGTCTTTGCGGCGCCCCGGTTCCGCCTGACGGCGGCGGACTGCCACAGCGAGGAAGCGCTTATTGCGGCCTGCGCCGGAGCCGATGCGGTACTTTTGAACCAGGCCCCCATGACCCGGAGGGTTATCGAAGAGCTCCGCCAATGCCGGGTCATTTCCCGCTACGGCATAGGTTACGACAATGTGGACATCCTCGCCGCGGAGGAACAGGGAATCTGGGTTACCAATGTCCCCGGCTACTGTACCGGGGAAGTGGCGGAACATGCCCTGGGGATGCTCCTCTCCTGCGTCCGGCGTATTCCTTTCAAGGACCGGCAGATCCGTTCCGGCGGCTGGAACCTGAATCAGCCCATACGGCGCATGTCGGGCCGTACCCTGGGGATAGTCGGTTTTGGCGCTACCGGCAGGGCCTTTTGGGAGAAGATCCAGGGTTTTGGCTTCGGCCGCATCCTCATTGCCGATCCCCATATCAAGACAAAGCTGCTTCCGGGGATGCAGGGTACGGCGGCCTCCTTCGATGAACTTATCGCCCAATCGGATTTTATCTCCCTTCACGTCCCCCTGAATGAGCAGACCCGGTACTGCATCAATGCGGAATCGATTTCCCGGATGAAAGAAGGGGTCATCCTTATCAATGTTTCCCGGGGTCCGGTGATCGACGAAGAAGCCCTGATTCCGGCTCTGCGTTCGGGCCATATCGCCGCGGCGGGACTGGATGTGTTTGAGCGGGAACCCCTGGGCCCGGATCATCCCCTTCTGGACCTGGATAATGTGATCCTCACGGATCACAGCGCCTACTACAGCGAGGAGGCGGTGTCAATCCTGAAAACCCGTACCGCCCTGAACGCTCTGGAGGTGCTGGAGGGCCGTATCCCCCGGACTGCGGTAAACCGGCCGGGCATACCGAAACCCGTTTCTGCGGAAATGGAATATACCGCCTGATGGCCCGTCATAAGAAAAGGCCCGACATCGGCCTGCCCCCGGGAAGCCCCGTCTATGTGGGGGACCGGAATCCTTCGGAGATGGCCCTTTCCATAATCGGCTACGATCCCGTAGGGGCCTGGGTTAAAACCGCGGATACTGTGGAGGAACTGCTTGGTTACCGGAATACCGGAGGGATTACCTGGATCAATGTAAACGGCCTTAAAGACAGCGGCGCCATAAGCCAGCTTGCCCAATTCTACCGGATTCATCCCCTGACGGTGGAGGATATTCTCAATACCGGGCACCGCCCCAAGGTAGAGGAATTCGGGGATTATCTTTTCATTACCTTTAAGGCCATACGGTACAAGGCGGAAGATGGGGACCGGTACGAATATGAGCAGATAAGTCTGATATGTACTATAGACACCATCATCACCTTTCAGGAAATTCCCGGCGATTCCTTTGACGGAATCCGGCGGCGTATCCTTAACAATATGGGAAAGATACGGAAGCTGGGAGCGGATTATCTGGCCTATGCCATCATGGATTCGGTGGTGGACAACTACTTTCTGGTACTGGATGCTCTGGGTTCGGCGCTTGAGGAATTTGAGGAGCGGGCCATTGACGAAAGCGGCAATACCTTTATCGCCGGCATTCAGAGGGCAAAGCAGAACCTCTTCCAGATAAGGCGGGCGGTCTGGCCCCTGCGGGAGAGCCTCTCCTTTCTGGTTCGCCTTGATTCGCCCCTGGTAAGCGATGAACTTGAGCCCTTCCTCAAGGACCTCCAGGGCAATGTGATCCAGGCGGCGGAAACGGTGGAAAGCTGCCGGGAACTGCTGGCGGGGGTGATGGAGGTGAACCTTTCGTCAGTCTCGAACCGGATGAACAATGTGATGAAGGTGCTCACTATTATCTCTACTATTTTTATTCCTCTGACCTTTATCGCCGGAGTATACGGCATGAATTTTTCCTACATGCCGGAACTGGGGACCAGGTACGGTTACTTTATCACCTGGGGGGTGATGCTGCTTATTGCCGGGGGGATGGTACTCTTCTTCAAAAAGCGGCGCTGGATATAGCGCCCTGTTCCGGAATTAAAAAATAAACTACAATAGGACATATGAGCTGGCCGGATTTCATTCGCAGGCGGGTCCAATACCCCGCCCCTTGGAGCGGTTTTGATAGTGGTCTCCGCTGTTGGATCAAAGGTATTGGATCCCGCATAGAACCCATATCTACCGGAACCGGCATACCCCGTCCGCTTGCGGCGCATGGGCTTTGACGGGGCAGGCCGGCGGCCCGGTGGAGCGGTGCTGTTCCGGAAAAAGGCATAACCTTGCGTTTTCTTTCTATAAAAAAGAAAGCTGATATCCGCGCCGCCGCCGAGCTGATCCGTGCCGGTGGTCTGGCGGCTTTCCCCACGGAAACAGTCTACGGCCTGGGGGGAGACGCCTTTAATACCGCCGCCCTGGCCCGAATCTTCGAGGCCAAGCGGCGGCCCCGCTTCGATCCCTTGATCATTCACATTGCCGCGGCGGAGGACCTGGAATTGGCGGCGGACCTTTCCGTCCTGAGCCCCCGGACAAGGCAAAGGCTGGACAGACTTCGGGGACTTTGGCCCGGTCCCCTTACCCTGATCCTGCCTAAACGGCGGGAATTGCCGGATCTGGCCACCAGCGGCCTGGCTACTGCGGCCATCCGTTTTCCGGATCATCCCGCGGCCCAGATGCTTATCCGCCTGTCTACCAGGGCCGTAGCCGCCCCCAGCGCCAATCTCTTCGGCCGCTTGTCCCCCACCAGGGCGGAGCATGTCCGGGATCAACTTGGGGATAAGGTTGATATTATCCTTGACGGCGGTCCAGCCCGGGTTGGGATAGAGTCTACGGTGCTGGATCTGGCGGGCGAAAGACCTCGGCTGCTCCGCCTTGGGGGAACCCCCAGGGAACAGATCGAAGCCCTGATAGGACCGGTGGAGATTGCAGGACCGGTCCGGGCCGGAGACAGCGGTTCCGCCGGAGGCCGGGATACCGTGCCGCCGGCAGGCTTGGAATCTCCGGGGCAGCTTACAAGCCACTACGCCCCCCGGACCCCCCTTTCGGTATACCGCCGGGAGGACATAGCAGCCCTGGACTACAGGCCCGGCGAGGGCTTCCTCTTTTTTGACGGAGCGGCCCGCGAAGCCTGGACCGCCCGGAACGGCGGCGGAGTTCAAAATGCCGGAACCGCGGTGATGACTCTTTCGGAAACGGGAGACATGATCGAAGCCGCCGCCGCCCTCTTTGATACCCTCCATAAACTGGACGCACTGGGACTATCCCGTATACGGGCCCAGGAAGCCCCCGGCGGAAGCCTGGGCCCGGCTATAAACGACCGTCTTTACCGGGCCTCTGTCCGGTAGGGCGGTTTAGGTTTTTTAGCGGATTCATCTTTATCTCCGAAACATCTCTTAAAAAACCACATTTTTTCATGAACAAATTATATCTCCCTCTGCGGGGGGCTCCTATAATCTCTATTGGACTTGTTCAATAACCCGGTTGGTTATTTCACAAGTCTCCCAAAAAACACGGATTTTTGACAAAACTCATGTTTTTTGTCGTTTTTAAGCGGTTGTTGTTTAGAAACTGAAGTTTCTGAACAACTCTATTAGAACAAAACCGAGGAGCGTATTATGTCAAATACATTTTTATGGACCAAAAACTATTCGGTGGGCATTGATCTTCTTGATAGTCAGCACAAAACGCTTATGGAACTTACCGATAATTTTGTTTTAGGCTGTATCGAAGCGACATCAGGCGATATCAAGCCTTATTTCAAGAAGCAGATCACCGCCATTCTGGATTACCTTGTTCTCCACTTCAGAATGGAAGAACAGCTTTTGAGCATACTCAAATTCCCCGCCGCCGCCGCTCACAGAAGAGGACACGCCCGCTGTATGGGAGAAATCTACTACTGGCTTAACGAGATCAATTCCCTAAAATCTCAGGTGATACTGAGTTTTACCCGCTATTTGAGGGAACGGATCTTCGATCATGTTACCGGAGAGGATCAGGGATATGGCAGATACATTCTGCACCTTAAGCGCCGGGGATTTCAAATACCCCGTTCAGAATGTGCTTTGGCCGGTACGGAAAACGAAGTATATCGTTAAGCGCGGTAACGCCGGAGAGAACCAGGATGGTTTCGATTTCCGCCTCAATGCCGGCGACGATGTCCGTATCCATCCGGTCTCCGATGATGGCGGTTTCTTCCCTTTTTGATTTGAGCCGCCGGAGACCGTGGCGCATCATCAGGGGATTGGGCTTGCCCACAAAGTAGGCCTTGTTTCCTGTGGACAGCTCGATGGGGGCTACCAGGGAACCGCAGGCCGGAACAATGATCCCGCCGTCGGTGGGGCCGTTTAGGTCGGGATTGGTCCCCACCAGCCGGGCGCCCCCCAAAACCAGCTTGACCGCCCGTTCCAGCGCCTCCAGGCTGTAACCCCTCCCTTCGCCTACCACCACATAGTCGGGATTGACATTGTTCATGGTGAATCCCGCATCGTAGAGGGCCTGAATCAGGCCCGGTTCGCCGATAACGTAAACGGAACCCCCCGGCTTCTGGGAGGCCAGAAATCCGGCAGTGGCCAGGGCGCTGGTGTAGAAATGCTCGGGGTCCACCATAACCCCCAGCCGGGACAGTTTTTGGGAAAGCTCCAGGGGGGAACGTTCGCTGGAATTAGTTAAGAACAGGAAAGCCCTGTTGTTCCGGTTGAGCCAGTCCACAAATTCCAGGGCCCCCTTTAGAAGCTGATTGCCGTGATAAATTACCCCGTCCATGTCGATGATGAAGGCCTGTTTTGACCGGATGTGCTCTAAATCTTTCATGGTTCAAGTATAAACCCCGGTGGACAGTGCTACAACCCAAGATCAGCGTAAAAATACCGGAAAGCCGGCTTTTCGGGGACTTGATCAAGCGGATTGATCGTATCATAGTTTAGAAAATCCAATAGTTAGTGTCTGTCTATAATGTATCCACATTATAGACAGACTTCCTTAAAAAAGATAAGAGCCATGGATAGTAATAGTATTGTTGAATGGAATGACCGGTTTTTAATAGGCATTCCGTTTATCGATAAACAGCATAAACATCTCGTGGATATAACCAACAAGCTCTATGTGGGATGTCTCAAGGGGGACGAGGAGGCGAGGGCCTATTTTTTAAGAACCATCCATGAGGCGGTGGATTATACCAAGTATCATTTTTTGGCAGAGGAACGGCTCATGCACCGGATAGGTTACCCGGAGCTGATGAGCCACAAAAAGCAGCATGAGGACTTTATCAGGGAAATAATCCGGGAAGTTAATAGTTTTGGGGAAGGCAGGAAGTTTGTTCCTAACCTGTTTGTCCGGTATCTCCGGGACTGGGTGTTAACGCATATTGCCGTATCGGATAAACTGTACGCCGTCTATATTTACACGCTGAAAAAGCAGGGCGCCCTTGAGTCTGTAACGGCCCTTCAGTCTGAGTAAAAACCGCTTTTCCGCCTAGAGCCGCCGGGTCCGCCGCATTATGGCGCCCCGGAATTCCGCCTCCTTGTTTTTTTTGTCCGTTGCCGGTAGCATACGCATTACCGTTTAAATTCCGCTGTTCATTGAGGGTTCCCCATGATCGTTGTAGTATCCGAAAGCGCTTCCGCCCACGACAAGGAGATGATCCGCATTTACCTCCGGGACCGGGGCTTTGTCATCCGGGAGCAGACCCTGGGGGAGGACGAAATTATCGGCGCCTCCGGCAAGGGAGTAGCGGATATCCGGGAGTTGAGCCTCCTGCCGGGGGTGATGCGGGTGGCGGCCACCTCCAAGCCCTACGAACTGGCCTCCAGGGAAACCAAGGGCGAAGATACCATAGTTACCGTGGGGAAAGAAGGCTTTGTCAAAATAGGCGGTTCCCGGATCACCATAATCGCCGGTCCCTGCGCGGTGGAAAGTAAAGAGCAGATAATGGAGACCGCCGCCCATGTCCGGGAATCCGGAGGGGTTATACTCCGGGGCGGGGCCTTTAAGCCCAGGACCAGCCCCTATGCCTTTCAGGGTCTGGGGATGCAGGGGCTGGAATACATGAAGGCCGCCGGAGAAGCCTTCGGCCTTCCCATCGTTACCGAAGTGGTTTCCCCGGAACTGGCCCTCCGGATGAAGGATTTGACCGATATGTTTCAGATCGGCGCCAGGAACATGCAGAACTTTGAGCTTTTGAAAAAAGTTGGTTCCCTGGGAATGCCGGTGCTCCTGAAGCGGGGTCCCTCGGCGACCATAGAGGAATGGCTGCTCTCCGCGGAATACCTCCTTGCTTCGGGCACCAAGGATGTGATCCTCTGTGAACGGGGCATCCGTACCTTTGAAACCTATACCCGGAACACGCTGGACATTTCCGCCATCCCCGTGGTTAAAGCCCTCTCTCACCTGCCGGTGATTGTGGATCCCAGTCATGCGGTGGGGATCAGAGCCAAGGTGGCTCCCGCTGCCCTGGCGGCCATTGCCGCCGGAGCCGACGGCCTTACCGTGGAGGTTCATCCCCGGCCCGGGGAGGCCCTCTCCGACGGACCCCAGTCCCTGTACCCCGAGCAGTTTGAGCGGCTTATGCGGGACATTGAAGCCCTGGCGCCGGTGGTCGGTAAGGAACTGCTCCGTACCCCCCGGCCCGGAGCCGTCCCGCGGGGGCTTGTTCCTCCGGTTTGGACAGCCGGGGAGGATGCCGGCGGGGCGCCGCCGGCGGAACTGCCCGCGGCCTTCTCCGGGGAAAGCGGCGCCTTTGCCGAACAGGCCCTGATGCGGATCTTCGGGGAAGAAGCGCCCCGGCTGGGGGTTCCCTCGTTCCGGGCGGTCTTTGACGCGGTGCTGGATGGAACCGCCGGTTTCGGGGTGATGCCGGTGGAGAACAGTCTGGCGGGGTCCATCCACGAAAATTACGACCTCTTTTTGCGGTACCCGGATATCGCCATTGTGGGGGAACTGAAACTGCGGATCGTGCACTGCCTTATTGGGGACGAAAAGGCCAGCCTGGAAAATATCAGCATCGTGCGGAGTCATCCCCAAGGTTTTGCCCAGTGCCGGGAATTCCTGGATAAGCACCCCAACTGGCAGCTTGAGGCCTGTAACGACACGGCCACTGCGGTAGCCTCCATTGCCCGGGAGGGCGCCACTAAAGTGGCGGCCATCGCCGGGGAAGCCGCCGCCAAAGCCCACGGCCTTAAGGTTTTAAGGACGGGGATCGAGACCAATCCCCTAAACTATACCCGTTTTGTCATTATCTCCCGGCGGAACGGCGGCAAGGTCCCGGCGCCGCCGGGCCTGGACCTGGATAAGCCCAACAAGGCAAGCATGGTCTTTTCCGTAAGCGATGAACCGGGTTCCCTCTTCGCCTGCCTCAAAATTTTAAGCGAAAGGGGGATTAACCTTTCCAAGCTGGAATCCCGGCCCATTCAGGGCCGGCCCTGGGAGTATCTCTTCTATGTGGACGTAAGCATTCCCCATACCGAAGCTGCCTTTGAAGAGGCCGTGGTTGAGTTGAGGACCAAAACGAGGGATTTTCACTTTCTGGGGTCCTACCGGGCTTCGCTGTAAGATATACGCCGGGACTGTTCCGCCGGTGCAGCGCCGGGGCGGAAAAAGCTTGAATTGAATCTCCATATTGGTATAAGATAGTTCTGCATGTATAGGCCCTACTCCAAACCGGTTAATAAGGCGTCTCCCAGTGTACAAGTACCGGAACCCCGTATCTCCAGGATCATGGTTTTTCTGGTGAAATTCTTTGCCCGGCTCTATCTGCTCCTCTTCTTGGGAGTAGCCCGGGCGCTTGTCCGGGGGGATAAACATCTCTTTTCCGCCTTCAAGCGGGCGCTCAGCGGCGAAAGCCGGTGTCTTATCGCTTTCCGTCATCCAAACGGGGGCGAGGCTCAGCTTTTACTGTGGTTTATCATTTTCCGGCTCCGGCAGCTTGCCCGGAAGGCGGGAGTGTTTTTTGCGCTCAGACCCCACGCCCGTTTTGTTTACGGTTTCGAGGTAATCCGCTGGGGCGGCGTCATTGCCCGGCTGGTCATGCCCCGGCTGGGGGCTCTGCCCGTTCATCATACCAAAATGGACGCCGCCGGAATGGCCCGGATATACAAGGCTATTATCGACGGGCCCTATCCCCTGGCCATAGCTCCCGAGGGTCAGGTCAGCTATACCACCGAAGAGGTGCCGCGGCTGGAACAGGGGGCGGTCCGCATCGGTTTTCATACGGCGGAGCGGCTGGAAAAAACGAACCGGAACTGTCCGGTGGAGGTGCTGCCGGTTTCAATCCATTACCGCTACGGTCCCGGGGCCAATGCCTCCATGGAACGGCTCCTCAGAAAGATCGAAAAATACACCAAACTCTCCCGCCGGGACGGCGACGGCCGGGTTCTGCCCTTTGCGGACCGGCTGTTCCGGGCCAGGGACTGCATCCTCTCGCTGAATGAAAAACGCTACGGTCTTGTCCCTGTGGAGGGGCAGGACTTTTCCAGCCGTGTTGACATGGTGATGGAGGCGGCCCTAAAGAGCGCCGAGGGTATCCTGGGGATACTCCAGAAGGAGGGAGAGATAATCGAGCGGCTCTACATGATCCGCCAGCTTTGCTGGGATTATATCTACCTTCCCGGCAGGGATACCCTGGATGACATTTCCCCGGTAGAACGGTCTCTGCTGGATCTTAAGGCAGGGGAAGCCTGGTTCGCCTCCCGCCACATGGAGCTGGTGGACTTTGTATGGTACTTCCGGGTGGACATTCCCTCTGAAGACGCCCCTCTGCATGTTAAAATAGAGTATGTGCAGAATCTTTGGGATTTTGCCAACCGGACTATGGGGGGCGCCTATTCGGAACGGGTTATCAACATTCATCCCAAGCGGGTGCTGATTCAGGTAACTTCTCCCCTGAATCTGACGGAACGGCTCCCCGCTTACCGGCAGGATCGCAAGGGGGCCATCGCTGCTGCCATGGAGGATCTTAAGGATGCGTATTACGACTGTATCAGAGAGGCGGCCAAATATACTCTGTAAACAAACTGGAAAAACAGTTTCTTTCTATTTAGACTGTTGATAGGGCAGATTATGCAATTAAAAGCAGTGCCGGTCCTTTTGCTTTTTTGTACAATTTTATTGTTTAACTGCGGCGGTTCCAGGGCGGAAGAGAAGCGTGTTTCGTCCCCAGAGCCGGCTGTTTTGGGCAATGCCCGGTACACTGATGACGGCCGGCGTATCATCACCATCGGTACCTGGTACGACCGTTACTATGTCAGCAGACACCACGATATTCATGATGACGCTAATATGGCCGACGAGGTAAGCGCGCAGATGCGGCTTGCCAAGATCCGGGCCGTGGAGGAGAAGTACAACATTGTCCTGGACAGCGTCAATCTAACCTTTGAAGGGGTGGAGGAGAGCATCAACTCCTCAATCCCTGCGGGATCCCCGGATGTGGATATTTACGAAGTGGATCTCCAGTTCGGTATTCCCGCAGTGTTAAAGGGTTATGCCGTTTCCCTCCAGGAAATGGGCCTCCAGGGTACGGACGTGTTCGGAACCCAGATGGTAATGAAGTGCCTTAACATCTCCAATCAGCAGGAAACCTGCCTTTTTGCCCCCTCCAACACCGGAGCGGTGAATGCGTATGTGCTGGCCTTCAATATGGACCTGATTAGGGCTGCGGGGCTCCCCAATCCCCAGGACCTCTATGACCGGGGGCAGTGGACCTGGGAAAGGTGGCGGGAATATCTGCGGACCCTTACCCGGGATACCGACGGCGACGGCGCCGCCGATATTTACGGCTACAGCGGCTACTGGACCCATCTGCTGTCGGCGCTGCTTCTCTCCAATAATACCGGCATTGCCCCGGAACGGGTGGAGCGCCTGTCCTCTCCCCGGACCCGGGAGGTATTGGAGATGATCAATACCATCTATAATGTGGATAAGTCCGCCCGTCCCTGGGACCACTCGAATTGGGAGATCAATAACCGTCTCTATGCGGAGGGCCTTTCCGGTTTTTGGATAGGGGCGGATTGGATCTTCGGCGAACAGGGAGGCTCCGGCCTCCCCTTTGAAATCGGGGTAGTTCCCTGGCCCCGGGGCCCCCATGGCAGTTTTACGGAAAACCGCCACAGTCAGCCCCAGGGAAATTGGTACTTTATCCCCAAGGGGGCGGAAGATCCCCGCCTTATCTACGATGTTATCTATGACTGGACCAACTGGTACGACGGTGATTTGACCCGCGGCCTTACCACCGAATGGTCCCGGAAACTCTATATGACGGATCGCAATTTTCAGTATGCCCTTATGATGGCCTCAAAGCCGGGGATTGATCTTTGGGAAAGTCTTGAAACCGGTTTCAATCTTGTTCCCCTTATCTCCGCCGAAGTATCCCCCGATGAACTGATAGCAGAATACCGGCAGCCTATTCAGGATGCCCTGGACAATTATTTCAAATAGTATGAGATTGAAAACCTGGACCGCCGGAACACTTTGTTTTTTCGTACTTCTTGAATTCGGGGCCTGTAGAAAAGGGCCCGCCGTCCCCGCTTCTATTCCGGAGAAATATGTTTCCTACAGGGATATACCCGGAGTTACCGGTGAAGAGATTGCCGCCATTGAAGCCCTGCGCCGGAGTACCGCAGTTCTTACCTACGGCATGACCTTGAGTACCGAATGTTTCCGCAACGAGGACAATCTTACCCTGGGGTATGCCGCCATGGTCTGCGAGTGGCTTACGGATCTCTTCGGCATTAAATTCCGGCCCGCCATATTCAACTGGGACAGCCTGCTCCGGGGGCTTGCAAACCATAGCATTGCCTTCTCCGGGGAAATATCCTCATCCCTGGGACAGGGCGATGGTTACTTTATGACTGCCAGCATCGCCGAGCGGAAGATTAAGTTCGTCAGCATGGAAGGTTCCGCGAGACTGACGCTTATAGGACGGAGCCGGCCCCTGAGGTACGGATTTCTTGCCGGGACCACTACGGAGAGGCTGGTAGCGCCGGTGATACGCCAGAGCTATGAACCGGTGAAGATCGCCAACTATAACGACGCCTATCAAAAATTGCTGCTCAAGGAACTTGACGTCCTTTTTATGGACGAAACCGTAGAAGGCATATTTGCCCTTTACGGCAACCTGATGATAGAAGATTTTCTGCCCCTTACCTACAACCCGGTCTCCATGGCTACCATGGACCCGAAACTGGCGCCCATTATCTCGGTGGTGGAGAAGTATCTGCAGAGCGCCGGAAGTTACCGCTTTACCCAGATGTATGAAGCCGGCGGCAGGGAGTACCGGCGCTATAATCTTTTCAGCCGCCTTACCCCGGAGGAGCGGAGGTATCTGGAACAGTACCGGAACGGGGACCGCTCCATCCCCGTATCCATCGAGCCGGATAATTATCCCGTAAGTTTCTATAACTGGCAGGAGAATGAATGGCAGGGTATCGCCGTGGATATGCTGGAAGAGATAAGCCGCCTTACGGGGATACACTTTGTCTACGCCAACGGCGCCTCGGCAGAATTGGAAGATGTGCAATCTATGCTTCTTGACGAACGGGCGGCGATGACTATGGAATTTATCCGCACCTCCTCCCGGGAAGAGACATTCCTGCTTGCCGACAATCCCTACCTTCTGGACTATTACACCTTTATCTCCGCTACGGCCTATCAGGATGTAACCCTGAGCGATATTCCCTATAAGCGAATAGGCCTTATCGGTGGAACCGCCTGCGCGGAGATGTTCTTTGAACTATTTCCCGGCCATAAAAATACGGTGGAGTATCCCGGCAGACTGGAGGCTATCACGGCGCTGGAGCTGGGGAACATCGATCTGCTCATGGGGACCAGAAATCTGCTTTTAAGCATCACCAATTATATGGAGCGGACAGGATATAAGGCGAATCTGGTTCTGCGCCGGCCCTATGAATCCTTCTTCGGATTCGGCAAAAACGAGGCCCTTCTCTGTTCTATTGTCAGCAAAGCCCAGAGTCTGGTTGATGTTGAGCGGCTGGTGGATAACTGGACCCGCCGGGTATTTGACTACAGCGGCGCCCTGGCCAAAGCGCAGAAGCCCTACCTTATCGGCGCTTCCCTGCTTTTGGTGATGGTCCTGATCCTGCTCATGGCCATGCTGATCCGCCGGCGTCAGGAGGCGGCCCGGCTGGAATGGGAGGTGGAGCAGCGTACCCGCGAACTGCGGGAACGCAGCCGGGAACTGGAAATACAGACCGAAGCCGCCCAGGTAGCGTCCCGGGCCAAGAGCGAATTCCTTGCCCGGATGAGCCACGAAATCCGCACCCCCCTTAACGCCATTATCGGCATGACCGAAATCGCCGGCAGGGCAAAAACGGCGGAAAAGAAGGATTTTTCGATCCGCGAAATTGCCGCCGCCTCGGAACATCTAATGGCTATCCTTAACGACATACTGGATATGTCGAAGATTGAGAGCGGCAAATTCACTATAGTACAGGATCCCTTTGTTTTGGATACCGCCGTGCAGGAGGTGGCTAATATCATTCTTCAGCGGTGCAGGGAAAAACAGATACGCTTTGAAACCAGCTTTAGGGGCCTCTCCCATACCGGGGTGATAGGAGATAGGCTGCGGCTCAAGCAAACGCTGATAAATCTTCTGGGCAATGCCGTCAAATTTACTCCCGACGGGGGCAGGGTCGGGTTTCTGGTACATGTCCTCGACGGGGAAGAGGCGGATTCCGGCGCGGGGCAGATCCGGGTTCTCTTTCAGGTTTCCGACAACGGTATCGGCATGACCGAAGAGCAGATGCAAAAGCTCTTCACCGCCTTTGAGCAGACGGATCAGTCCATTGCGATCCGTTTCGGCGGTACCGGCCTGGGACTTGCCATCAGCCAGCATCTGGTAGAACAGATGGGGGGACTTATTACAGTAAGCAGCGCGATAAACGACGGTTCCGTTTTTACGTTTACCCTGGACATGAAACGGGCTGACGTCATAGAGGCGCCGGTTCCGGACGGATCCTCCGTACCCGACTTTGGGGGCAGGCGCATCCTTCTTGTCGAGGATATCGAGATTAACCGCATGATCCTCCGGGAGCTGCTGGCGGAAACCCATGTTGTTATCGACGAAGCCGCCGACGGCAGGATAGCCCTGGAGACATTTTCCGCCTCCGCCGAAGGCTACTACAATCTTATTTTGATGGATATACAGATGCCTAACATGGACGGCTACGAAGCCGTCCGCCGTATCCGGAACCTGCCCCGGCGCGATGCCGCTTCGGTGCCCATTATTGCCATGACCGCCAACGCCTACCGGGAAGATGTCGAGCGGGCCATCAACGCGGGCATGAATGCCCATCTTGCCAAGCCCATAGATGTGGACGAAGTAGTGAAGGTCCTTTCCCGGTGGCTGTCTTCCGCTTAGTCTCTCCCTTCGGCCCCGCCGCCAAGCGCCTTTGCGCTTCCGGGATTTTTTAACTTATACAGTACTTCAATTATCAATATCTATACGCACCCGCAGTTTTCCATTGTCCGAAAAGTCTCTCCATCATCAATCGTATAAACATAGGTCTTGCCGGCCACAATCTGCCAATCGCCGCCGGCATCGCTGTTGAACGCAATGGCAAGCCTGTTTCCGCTGATACTGTAGCGGCTGGCCGCTAAAACCGAATTGGTCTTATCATTCGTATAACCCTGCACAGTATTACCGGAGAAAAACTGTACGATCAATGCAGAACCAGGGTAAGCAAAACTGGACCTTACCCCCTCTGGTGGACAGAAAGATAAGCATGAAATACAACAGAAGAGGAGAAAACGATGGGGAAGAAAGACAAAGAACGGCGGGTGTACCCCCGAAGGAATTCAAGGCCGAGGCGGCGGCGCTGGCGGAGAAACGCGAGAAGTCCATAAGCCAGATTGCGGCGGATTTAGGGCTCCATGAGAGCGTGTTGCGCCGCTGGATGCAGCAGGTACGGGAAGCCGCGGGTGACGGCCTGCCAGCGTTTTCCGGACACGGGCGGCCCCGGGACGAGGAGCTGGCCCGTCTGCGGAAAGAAAACAGGGCGCTGAGGGAGGCGGTGTGAAGCTCCGCTTCACTCGAAATCCTAAAAAAAGCGGCCGAACTTTAGTTCGAGTCATCTTCGCACAAACAGAACCCCGGTGACGGCGCATCGGTTCATGAGGGGAAACCAGGGACGGCACGCCATTCGGGAGATGGACATGAGTTTTCGGGGTCAGCGGCAGCGCCTATTACCGCCGGGCGAAATACGGCGCATCGGACCGGCGGCGGCAAGCCGATGCGGGGCTGGCCGGCATCATTCGCTCGATTGTGGAGCAGCACTACTACCGGTACGGCAGCCCGCGGGTGTGCCCCGCGGGTGCGCGAGCCCCTGTGGAAGGACCACGGGAAACGGGCAAGCCGCAAGGAAGCGGCCCGATTGATGCGGGAGCACGGCTTAAACGCCCGGAAAGGAAGGAACCACATCCCCGTGACCGGCTCGAGCCACGGGCCTGGGGTCTGCCCCAACGTGCTGAATCGCGAGTTTGCTGCGGAGCGGGACGGGGAGAAATGGATATCATCGTACCAAAGGTACGCCATCACGTATCTGCGGACCGCCGGGGGCCGGGTGTATCTGACGACGGTCCTGGACCTGTAGACCGGCAGGTCATCGGCTGGGCCTTCAGCGCCGGCCTGGAGACGGCCCACACCGTCATTTTTACCGAAAACGGCGTAACCATTTACGCCCGGAAAGGAAGGAAAGGCAAACCAACCTTTGCCGTCATAGACCAATCGAGTAGGAGGCTACCCATTAATTGAGTAGCCGTCCTCTCACACCACCGTGCGTACCGTTCGGTACACGGCGGTTCAATGGGTGGGAATAGGTGTCCGTAGTTTCAGGAGCCGTCCTATTCTTTCATGGAGCATCTCAAACCGTTCCAGTATTTCGGGGAAGCCCATTGATTTGAGATAGCGGCTTGTAACGGTTCTGGTTAATATCCGGCTATTGGCCGTATGCCAGTAGCTTTTCCGGGTGTTTGCCCATTGCCATGCCTGGTCTCGGGGTATTCCAAATTGAATAAGGCTCTCAAACCGCGCCCGCACTCGTTTCCAGCGTTTCCAGTACATCTGCCGTATCCGCCGTCTCAGCCATTCGGCCAATCCCGTCAAATACTTTTTCATGCCCGCAATACTGTAGTAACCGAGCCGGCCGATTATCAGCGCGGTTAGTTCTTTCAGTATCTTTTCCATAGTCCCGTCAGACCTCTGGTCTGCCGTTTCCGGCTGGTGAGGGCTTTAAGCCGGTCTTTCAGCCGTTTCAGTGTCTTTTCATGTACCCGTATCCCTATTCCTTCCTTGTGCCGGTAAAGGCTAAATCCCAGAAACTT
>JAISMC010000183.1 GCA_031276965.1 Treponema sp. | reverse complement strand
CCATTTATACTGGTAAATTTACCGGAAGTTATCTCTGCAAAACCGGCTCCGCAGGACGATCCGGCCTGTTACAACGGCATCTATCATTTGCCATCAGTTTTTTTAATTTTTCTTACTCCCATAATCAGCGAGGTTCAATATGAACGGTCCCCATAGGCTTTTGAACGGCAAAGGTTTCCGGCAGGTGGTGAAAAATTACGAACTCTACCTGTTCCTGGTCCCCGCAGTGGTCCTGACCTTCTGCTTTGCCTACATCCCCATATACGGCGTCCAGATTGCGTTTAAGAATTTTACCCCCGTCCGGGGGATATGGGGCAGCCCCTGGGTTGGGTTCGATCAATTTTTAAGGTTCTTCCGTACCAATCAATTCAAAATCGTGGTGTCCAATACGTTTTATCTGAGCATCTACGGGATCATTGTGGGTTTCCCCCTGCCCATAGCCCTGGCCCTGATGATGAATTCCATGACCACCCCCCGGTTCAAGCGGATACTCCAAACCATAACCTACATGCCCTATTTCATTTCCATGGTGGTGCTGGTGAGCCTTATCAACATTTTCCTTTCCCCCACCGGGCTGGCGGGGCATATCACGCAGTTTTTCGGCGCCGCTCCCCAGAATTTAATGGCCAACCCGGTGGTATTCGGCCATACCTATGTCTGGTCCGGGGTATGGCAGGGCATGGGCTGGGGCAGCATCATCTACCTGGCGGCCCTGTCCTCGGTGGACCCCACCCTCTACGAGGCGGCCACCATAGACGGCGCCAATAAATGGCAGAAGCTCGTCCATATCGATCTCCCTACCATCGCCCCCACCTGTACCATCCTGCTCATTTTGAGCGCCGGAGGCGTCCTGAACGTAGGGTTTGAAAAAGCCTTCCTTATGCAGAACAACCTGAACCTCCTGAGAAGCGAGGTCATCAATACCTATATATACAAGGTGGGGATTCAGAACACCCAGTACAGCTATTCCGCCGCGGTGGGGCTCTTCAACAATCTTATTAATTTCGTGATCCTTGCCGCGGTGAACCGGCTGTCAGGGAAGCTGAGCGAAACAAGCCTTTGGTAGGAGCTGATTATGTTCAGGAAACGGCAAAGTTTAAGCGATACCTTTTTTGACGGGGTAGTGTTTGTGTTGGGCATCCTCATTCTCGTCATCATGGCGTACCCGCTGTATTTTATTATCATAGCCTCTTTCAGCGATCCCACCTATGTCAACACCGGCAGGGTCTGGATCCTGCCCTCCCACATCACCCTGGAAGGCTACAACCGGGTTTTTGCGGATACCCGGATATGGCGGGGTTACCGGAATACTATTTTTTATACCGTTGCCGGTACTCTGATCAGCCTGCTGTTTACCCTGCCGGCGGCCTATGCCCTTTCCCGCAGGGATCTCAAGGGGCGCAACTTCCTGATGATGTACTTTGTATTCACCATGTTTTTTTCAGGAGGGCTTATCCCCACCTATTTAACGGTGAATTCCTTTAAACTGACCAATACCATCTGGGTGCTGCTCATTCCCTTTTCGGTGAACGCCTATAACCTGATCATCTCCCGTACCTTCTTCGCCTCCAGTATACCCCAGGAACTATTGGAAGCGGCTATCATAGACGGCTGCGGCAATACCCGGTTTTTTGTATCCGTGGCGCTGCCCCTGTCCAAGGCGATTATCGCCGTTATCGGTCTGTACTGTGCGGTAGGCCAGTGGAACCAGTTTTTCCTCTCCCTGGTGTATGTCCGGTCTGAAGATCTTATGCCCCTCCAGATAGTGCTGCGGAATCTGCTTTTGCAGTACCGGTTTTTGGAGACCGGCGCCAGCAGTAATTCAACCGAGATACAGAGAATAGCGGATGTGATGAAGTACGCCATTATCATTATTTCTACCGCCCCGGTGATGTGCTTTTACCCCTTTATCCAAAAGTACTTCGCCAAGGGGGTTATGATCGGCGCTGTAAAAGGGTAATCGGGAATCCCCCGGAGGCGGCCTGTCTTCCGGGGTTTCCTAAAAATATTTACCAAAGGAGGAATCCTATGAAAGGATCCGAAAAATTGATCTGCGTTATTATGGCGGTTTTCTGCGGGGTCTTTGTACTGGCCTGCGGAGCCAAATCTTCAGGCGGGGCTAAGGCGGCTTTCAACGAGACCGGTTATCCCATTGTCAACGAGCCGGTAACGCTGAAGGTCATTGCCGCAAAAAGCACTGTCAGCAACGACTACTCCGATCTTCCCCTTTTCCAGGAGATCGAGAAAAAGACCGGCGTCAAAGTGGAATGGCAGTACACCGGTGTTGACTGGGCAACCCAAAAACCCCTGCTTCTGGCCAGCAACGATCTGCCGGACGTGTTCTTTGGCCGGACCGCGGTTACCGAAAGCGATGTGGTCAGCAATATGGGGCTCTTTGTGCAGTTGGACGATCTGATCGAAAAGTACGGCGTCAACGTCAAGGCCATGTTCCAAAAACAGCCCAGCATGCTTTCATTTGCCAAAGCCTATGACGGCCATATCTACGGCCTGCCCCAGCAAATGGCCCGGCGGCCGGCGACCTACGCGGTCTACGGGATCAACCGGAACTGGCTTGACAAATTGGGACTGCCATTACCGGCCACCACCGAGGAATTCTACACCGTCCTTAAGGCTTTCAAAACCGGGGACCCCAACGGAAACGGCCTGGCGGATGAGATTCCCTGGACATTCCGGGGTGAAGACGATGGCATCGCCGGTTACACGGACATGCTCTGCGCCTTTGGGGTGGTGAACAACATAAACGGCGACTGGCTTTCCGTCACCAACGGCAAGGTGCAGTACATTGCGGCCCAGGAGGGTTTTCAGGATGCCATAGCCTATCTGCGGCGCCTCTATGCCGAGGGGCTCATCGATCAGGAGGCCTTTACCCAGGACTGGAATCAGTTTACCGCCAAAACCCATCAGGCGGATCCTGAGATAGTCGGGGTTGGGCCTCACTGGAGCCGGAACGCTGCGTTCGATAACCGGGGGGACGAGCATTATTCCCTGCTTATGCCCCTCAAGGGGCCCAAGGGACACCAGGGCTGGCGCACCAATCCTGAATTTGTTAAGGGCGCCAAGTACGTATTTGAGATAACCACCTCCTGCAAGAACCCGGAGATCGCCTTCCGGTGGGGGGACATGTTTTATGATGAACTGACGAGTCTTCAAATGTACGCGGGATACATAGGGGTACGGCTCAAGGACAACGGGGACAATACCTATACCGCCATGCCCCCTCCCGAAGGTACAAATGATGACGACTGGATGTGGCGAAACGGCATGAACGATTTAATGGTCGGTTTTGTCAGCGACGAACTCAGCGCCCGGTTTGAGGACCCTATCTTTGACCGGCAGTACCTGGATAAAAAACAGCTTTCCGCCTACTATCCAAAGGAATACTATCCCCTGGTTTCCATGACCCCGGATGAACTCAACGAATTGTCAACCCTCCGCCAGGATATTCATACCTTTGCCCAACAGCAGACGGCCAACTGGGTGGTCAACGGCGGCATAGAGAATGAATACGCCGGTTTTGTCAGGCAGCTTGAAACTATGGGACTGAACCGTATGGTAGAAATTTATCAAAACGCATATAACCGGTACATGGGAAAATAGTCTGAACAATGGGAAGCGCGGTCATAGCGGCCCGCTTCCCTTATCCCGCGGCGGCTTATTACGATTGAAAAATTAGCGTCTCTCGTCCGCTTGATCTTTAGGCGGAAATCCGGTACTATCGATATTCAGGAGAAAAACAAATGCCGTCATATTTCAGCAAAATTCAGAACCGTCTGGTTTATCACTACGATGCGGAAACCCTCTGGGTCGAACCCTGGGGTCAAAACAGCCTCCGGGTGCGGGGGGTAAAAAATGCCGAAATGCCCTACAC
>JAISMC010000149.1 GCA_031276965.1 Treponema sp. | reverse complement strand
CGCAAAAAACCGGGCTATTCCGGGGCTCCGGTCCTGGCGCAGGGCGCCAGGACTGCGCGAAGGCAGCCTCCGGCTGCCACGCGCACCCCTCCTATCCCTTGCGCGGGCCAAACCGCTTCTCGGTTTGGCCTTACGGAGTTTCACTTCGTGAAACTCCAGAAAGCTCCGGGAATTGCGCCCCGGCTTTAGCCGGGGCAGTGCGCGTACGGTCAAACCGCCGCGCAGCTTTGCCAGTACACGAACTTCACTGTGCGTTTCGGCTGTATATGACCTGGCCGAACGGAAGCCAAGCCCGCTGCCGCGGCATATACAGTTCTGTTATGTGCAGTTAAGCCCGCAGCGTAAGCCGTTTTAGTATTATTCATAATATACGATCTCTCTTAACCATGCGGCAATTAACTCTTTATTCGAAGGGGGGTCGAATACCCAAGAACCCGCTTACGCGGGGGAACTTTGGAGCGGTTCAATTTCTACCTCAAATGATGGCGGGGTAGCCCTGGCAAAATGAGAAAAGTCCGCAGGACTTTTTCTTCTCGACCGAAGATACCCCGCTGCTTGCGGCGGGGTTCTTCATTATACATATTTGCTTCAATCCAATTCCCATTTTTGTCATATTTTGTATATTAGAGTTGTTCAGAAACTTCAGTTTCTGGCGAACCAAAGGTCCGACAACAACCGTTGAAAAACAACAAAAAATCATGGTTTTTTGAGAGACTTGAAGCCAACCTTTGGTTGGCAGAGAACCAACCGGGTTCTTGAACAAGTCCATTCAGAGCCAATCCCAAAACTCGGTTAGTTTTGGGATTGGCTCTTCAATAACATTAATTTGTTCACGTAATCTTTCACTATTTCTAAATAGAGGATCGTATAATTTTACAGTCACGGCTTTGGGATTGTTATAATAATGGTCAGTAAAATCTTGTCTGATCGCTGAACCATAACAAACATCGGCAAATATGATAAAAGAAATAAATAAGAAATATTTCCCAAACATAATCTCAGTATATACTTTTTTTATTTTTTTGTCAATCCGCTTTTGCCAATAAACCGGGCTTAATTGCGCATAACGATAAGCCCCCGCCGGAAAACAAACCTATATTTCCAATACTGTCAAAATACCGGTATTGTCATTGGGATAAAAGTATCTTTAAGAATTTTACCACAAAGGCGCGAAAGACGCACGAAGGAAGGGTAAAACCGGGGAATTGTGTCCTTCGTGTACCTTGGTGCTCCTTCGTGGTTTATATTCTTCTAGCGCAAGCAATTTACTGGTTCCGGCGCTTCATTTTTCCCCGGACAAAAGGGAATCCAGATACCCCGTAAGGGCCGCCGCCCAGGCGCCGGCGATCTCCTTTTCGACGCCGCCCAGGGCCCGGTTTTCCGCCTCCGCCTGTGAAAGATGCCCTTCCCTGCCGGAAACGGTGTAGGGCAGCAGTACCGCCCCGGTACGGCGGTCCGTCAGATTAGCTTCCAGCACGTAGCGCACATATACGCTGTCCGATTTTTGGAGATCCACCGGGGTAAAGCTAATCTTCCCGTCCAGTACGTAAAGGGAACCGCCGCCGCCGGATT
Organism: Treponema sp.; assembly: GCA_031276965.1. Lineage (GTDB taxonomy): Bacteria > Spirochaetota > Spirochaetia > Treponematales > Breznakiellaceae > JAISMC01. The sequence continues at coordinate 3,018 of JAISMC010000149.1, read as the reverse complement.
GAAGGCCCAGGGAACCGATTACCGAAGCAAAGGCCCCCTTAATCCGGTTGTCCCGGTCGTTTTCGATCTGTATGTCAATGGGAATCCGCCGGGAGATGTTTTCCGCTTCCAGACGGAAATTTTCCCCCGCCGCCAATTCCCGGGGGCTTAGGCCCGGGCCGCCCACCACGGAAAGGATGTTGGCGAAGGCCCGGTTTCCATCGGCCACCGCGGCGGCCAGGCGGTAGCGGGCATAGCCGGGGAGGGTATAGCGTTCCCCCGCGTCCATGGCGGTAAGGTTATTGATTATCTCCCTGTTTGCTTCCACCAGCTCGGAGTACAGGGAAGCGGCCCTGCTCTTTTCCATTACCGCCACCGCGTAATGGAGGTCCCGGCCGTCGTACCAGTAGTCCCGTATTTCCGCGCCGATCAGCGTTTCCATCCCGGCGGAGGTTTTTATAGCGTTGGTTATTTCAGTGTTTTTGATATAGGCGGAGACGGCATTCTGCCGCAGGGCCTCCTGATAGCCCACCATGGACTGCCGGTCAACCTGGATCGTCTGGCCGAAAACGCTGATCACATTGGCCAGGGCCTCTTTTTCCGCAAGGGCCCGGCTGGAGCCATAGCCCACAGCCGCCACATAGCGGAGACGGCTGTAAACCTGATCCACGTTGTTTACCCAGGCCGGTTCCTCTTTGGGGGCCGCGGCTTCTTCCCCGCGATTTTTAGGGGCCCCGGCGCATCCGGCGCAGAAAAGCAGCGCCAGGGCGGGGATCAGCAGTTTCGCTATTTTAAGCATATTACCTCCGTCAAATTCAGCCGGTGTTCCAGCACCGGAACATCTTCATAGCGGAAGGACGCAACGGTCTTTCCCGAAGGGCCGTAGCACATAACGTCAAATGAATAATGGCCGGGGCTTAGGCTGATTCCCCCCACATAGGCCCGGCTGGGGAAATACCGGGAGATCCGGAGGTCCGCTTTTTCGCTGACCTCCGCGAAAATCTGGGCCCCCAGGCCTAAAAGGCCGTAGATCGCCGAATTTCCCCCCTCCGAATCCTCCGCCATGGAACCGAAAACCGCGGAGCCTATCCCCTTGGCGGAGGCCCGGAGTATGCTCCGCAGGTAGATAATCCCCTCCCGGGCTTTGAAGGTTTCGCCGGCCACCGCCTGAATATTTTCCAGAAGCTCAAGGCTGACGCGCTGCCCGTCGTCAAAAACAACCTCGATGCGCTCCACCGCGGAGGGGCGGTATACCAGTTCCGGCAGGGAAATCTTGATATAACCGTCCTGGCTTATGGGCAGGCGGATGGTATTAGCCCTTTTTACCGGGGACAGCCCGGCAAAGGCCAGGAAGTTGAACCGGGCCATCCCCGGAGGGACGTCCAGTTCCTCCTCCAGGGAGGAGGGCAGGGGGTGGGGGTACAGGGCAGGAGAGTTGGCAAAGGCCAGGCGCAGATAGTCCCCGTCGATCCGGGCGTCATCTGCGTGGCCGTTCCCCCGGTAAAAAAGCATCCCCAGGTAACGGGCCAGGGCAGAATCGTTAAAGGCGGAGGGGGCTTGGGCATTGGGGGGGATTGGCAGGGATTCGTCCATGGCCTTTCTCTGCAGTTCCGACATAAGCACCCCGTACTTATCCGCCAGATTCCGGATCTTGTTGTTCATCCGCCTTATTTCCACCAGGGCTTCTTCCAAGTTCCCCCGGTGGTAATAGTTGAGGGCGTTAAAACTGTTAGTGTAAATATCTTCGTAGTCTTCCCCGGAATAGTCCTGGACGGTGTCGTTAAGGAGGTAGGTCCCCGCCGCTTGGAGGACGCTTTTGGTATATGCCTCCTCTATGGCCCGGTCCCCGGCTTCCAATAGGCCGGAAGATTCCTCATAAAGTCCCGCGTAGTGGGTCAGCATACCCTTGTCCAGGTAATAAAGGATCGTGTCCTTGCCGTAAAGTTTACGGCGGTTCTTTTCCAGCGTCTCGGCGGATTCCTGATAATGCGCCCGCCCCAGGGCCTCATCGACTAGTTCAAAGGGTGCGGAGGCGCAGGAGACAAGAACAACGGCCACAAGCGCCGGCAATAAAAATTTCATGTTCTGTACATCATCCGGTCCGCCGGCCCGTTTACAGCCGTGCGCCGGCGGTTTTTATTATTTTTTTGATCTCCCGGTTCTGATCCATCCAGAGCCGGACATTGCTTTCGATGTTGGTGAGTTCCGCCGTGACATAGTAGGTCCGGGTCCGGGTTTTCCCGCTTTGATCCACAATGGTCCGTACCGAACCGGTAAGGAGAAAATCCGCCCCGGTTTCGTTAGCCAGCTTCCTGGCGGTCTCCTCGCTGGCGTTGCTCTGCTGGTCCAGACGTTCCCGCCGCAGGGCCTCTCGGGTAGGGCCGCCGGCAACAAAATCCGCCCTGCCGGAATTGAAGATCGCCACTTCCATGGTTTCGGCAATGATGTTGGTGTCGATATGTTCATCGCTTTCGTTACGGAAGGGCCCCACCAGGAACACCGGCTTTTTATCCATCAGGCCGCTCTCCTCGATGAACTTCGGAGAATCGAGGCAGGCCTTGATAAGGCTGTCGCAGACGATCCGCACATCCGTATCGTTCCAGTAACCGCTTAAATCGGTGACGGTCTCGGAATCCACCCGCTTTACCGAAGTCCCGCAGGCAGCCGTGAAAAATACCAAAAACAGAACCGCCGGAACCAGCGGGAAGCGGTTCATCCGCGAATTCCTTCTCCGGGGGGAAAAACAAAAGCCTTTCATGTTATCCATTTTATCTGTGCCTCCAAACCCTGTTTTATAACGGACTTGTCCGGAAACCCGGCCGGCCCTTCACAATCCGTTAACGCCGGCCGAATCTTCAGCTCTTTATATATAACACACAGAAAGAATTTCAGAAAGGGGCGGGGATACCGGGGCGGATCTTTGACAAGGGGCCCGGACCGGTCAAAGTTCCCAAAATTTTGCCGGGTTTCAAACAAAAACGAGTGAAAAAGCACAAGCCCGCTCCATAAATGGGAGACCGGGGCGCCGCCTGCGGGGGG
>JAISMC010000129.1 GCA_031276965.1 Treponema sp. | reverse complement strand
CCCCCCGCCCCCCCCCCCCCCCGCCGCCCGGCCGGCCCCCCGCCCGAACGTCGGGGCGCTCCAAGGAAGTAGACGCTGCCTTCATGGCGGGCCTCCGTTTGGAACCGGTCTTTATGTTAGCACAGCCGGGCGGCGCTGTCAAGGAGACGGCCCCTGCGTTCCGCCGGATCCCCGGTCCGTCCGCGGTTCATTGGGCCCCGCCGGACCCGCAGTCCGCCCCCGCGGGCCTGCCGGCCGGCAATCCGGCGTTCCGGAAAGGCCGTCCGGCCCTCCGGAAGTCTGCGCTTTAAACTCCGGGACCCTGCAATGGGAACGCCGGGGAGAGGGCGGCAGCCCGCCGGAGCTTTAGGGTTTGGAGAATTCCTCAAAATAGACGAGCTTTTCCAGGGAATGCCGGATGCGGTGGAACTCCGCGGGGGCGGCGTCCGGCGCGGGACGGCCTACTATCAGCATAGCCGCGGGGACAAGGTTCTCCGGCAGCTTAAAGGCTTCCCGCGCTGCGGCGGGGTCAAAGTGCATCACCCAGGTGGAGCCAAGCCCTATGTCCGCGGCCTGAAGCATCATCTGGGCGGTAACAATGCTGGCGTCCACCAGGCCGCTCTTCTCTCCGTCGAATTTCCGGACCCAGCATTCGTTCTTATCGTAACAGACGATTAGAACCAGGGGCGCTCCGAAACGGCAGCGGGTACAGCGGTCTACTTTTTCAAGCCCCTCCTGCCGGGTTACCACGAGGATCCGCTGGGGCTGCTTATTGGACGCGGTGGGGGCGTTCCGGGCGGCCTCCAGGATAAGCGAGAGTTTTTCCGGTTCCACCGGAACCTGCTCGAACTTCCGTACCGAATACCGTTCTGCCGAAAGAACATCAAAATTCATAACCTAGCTCCTTGACTGGTTTATGGGAACCTCCGAAAGGTGTTCCCGGATCAGCGCGGTAAAGGCGCCGCCGTATTGCTCCATCTTTCGCTTCCCTACCCCAAAGACGGCAAGAAACTGTTCCCCGGTAAGGGGCCGCTTCCGGCACATGTCCCTAAGGCTTGCATCGGCAAAGATGATATAGGCCGGAAGCCGGGCCTGCCGGGCAAGCTCGTTCCGCAGTTCCCTGAGTTTTGAAAGCAGGGCCTCGTCCAGCGGCTGGGGCGGGACCGGGGGGGACCCGGATGGTTCAAAGCTTTTGCCCGCCGTAAAAGCGCCGGATCCTCCGGTGAAACCGGCCTCCGCAGAGTCCGCCGTCCCGGCGGCTTCTTCCAGGGGCGGGGTCCGGGCAGGGGGGCTTTCTCTGGGGAGCATCATCGAAAGGGGCTTCTTTTCAAAGACAATCTCCCCGGAACGGCCGGTGCTTTCCACCACCGGATACTCCCCGGCCTTTACCGCCAGGTATCCCTCCTCGATAAGATACTCCAGGATGTCCCGGATCCGGCGGGCCTCCGTATCCGCCATGATCCCGTAGGTACTCAGGGTTTCCAGGCCCAGGGTTTTGATTTTTTCGTTCCCGCCGCCCCGCAGGATGTTCACCACCATGGTCTTTCCAAAACTCCGGCCCCGCTGCTTCAGGCGGTAGATGCAGGAAATGATCTTCTGCGCCTCCAGGCTTATGTCCACGGAATCGAAGCGGGTCCGGCAGTTGGAACAGTTACCGCAGTAGTTCGGCGCGGCCTCCCCAAAATAGGAGAGGATGCGGGCCCGGAGGCAGCCGGTCCCCGCGGCGTAATAGGTCATATACTTGAGCAGTTCCAGGTTATGCTGAATCAGGGCCTCGTCCCGCCCGTCCCCCGCCTCCCGGCTGCTGGTAATCAGAAAGCGGTTGATCCGCACATCCTGGCCGCTGTAAAAAAGGACGCACTCCGCATCCTCCCCGTCCCGCCCGGCCCGGCCCGCTTCCTGATAATAGCTTTCGATGTTTTTCGGCATATTGTAATGGACCACAAAGGATACGTTGGACTTGTCTATCCCCATGCCGAAGGCGTTGGTGGCTGCCATGACCGGTTTACGGTCGTAGAGGAAATCATCCTGATTCTCGTGCCGTTCCCGGTCCTCCAGCCCCGCATGATAGCGGGTGGCGGCGAAGCCCCGGCGGAGGAGCAGTTCATGGATCTCTTCCACCGTTTTCCGGGTGGAACAGTACACGATGCCGCTTTTATGCTTCCTTGCCTCAAGAAACTCCAGCAGGGCGGCCTGCTTGTTGCGGGGCCTCTGTACCGCCAGGTAGAGGTTCCGCCGGTCAAAGCCGGTGCTAAGCACATAGGGGTCCCGGAGATCCAGGACGGAAAGGATATCGGCCTTTACCTTGGGAGTGGCGGTGGCGGTAAAGGCGGCGGCGGCGGGCCGGTTCCGCAGGGAGGCGATGAATTCCGTTATTTGAAGATAACTGGGACGGAAATCGTGGCCCCATTGGGAGACGCAATGGGCCTCGTCGATCACCACCAGGGGGATGGGCTGGGTTTCGGCAAAACGGCGGAGCTCTTCTTTTAAAAGCCGTTCCGGGGCAATGTAGAGGATCCGGTACTCCCCCAGGGACGCCCGGCGGACGGTGTCCCCGTATTCGCCGGGCGGGAGGGAGCTGTTCAGGCAGGCCGCCGGGACCCCCGATTCCCGCAGGGCGTTCACCTGATCCTTCATCAGGGAGATCAGGGGAGAGATAACCACCGTAAGCCCCTCCAGCATCAGGGCGGGGATCTGGTAACAGAGGGATTTTCCCGCCCCGGTGGGCATCACCGCCAGTACATCCCTGCCGGATACGATGGCGTCGATCACCGCTTCCTGCCCCGGACGGAACCCGGTATAGCCAAAATATGTTTTAAGGACTTCCTGTTTATCCTGCGTCATTCCCAAGGCCCCATAACCACAGTGGAGTTTAATGCCGCTTCTTCAAACCTTTGTTTTTTATAATAGAGTTGTTCAATAACTTCAGTTATTAAACAACTTCCGCTTAAAAACGGCAGAATTTCACAAAATGCGAAGTATTTTGTGAAATTCTGCGAGACTTGTGAAGAAACCAACCGGGTTTCTGAACAAGTCCAATAGAGCTGCCGGAAATTGCATCGGACTAAAGTCCGCGGTCTGTCCGCAAAGTAACCGGCTTTGTGGATAGGCACTATTTAACGGGTCTGCGCATTAAACCGCCCCATAGCCCGCCTCTATGGCTTCCACATTCTTCGGGATAAACTGGTGCTTGCCGGCGGGAAAAAACTTTTTCAAAATTTCGTCAATGCCGGCGATGGAGAGGGCGCCGGTAAGGCGGGCCAGGGCCCCCAGGGCTACCATGTTGGCGAAGCGGATGTTTCCGGTCTTTTCCGCCAGGGCCGAAGCTTCAATGTTCACCACCCGTATGCCGGTCCGCTGCGGTTTTTCCTTGACCAGGGTCGAGTTGATGACCATGAGGCCCCCCGGTTTGAGTATCCCTTCGCAGAGGGGGAGGGAATCGCTGTTCATCACCAGGACCGAGTCGGGGACCGTAACCAGGGGGCTGGCGATTTCCTCGTCGGAAACAATTACGCCGGCCCTGGCGATGCCGCCCCGTTTTTCCGCGCCATAAAACGGGAAGAAGGTAACGTTTTTCCCTTCTTTCATGGCGCAGTAAACCCAGATCTGCCCCAGGGAGATAATGCCCTGGCCGCCGAAACCGGCGAAAAAAGATTTTTCCGTCAGCAGGCGGCCCCCTGCCTGCCGGCGGCGGTTTTTACATCCGCCCCGGAGAGGGTGTTTTTTATTTCTCCCAGGGGGAAAATGGGGATCATCTGCTGCTCCAGCCATTCCACCGATTGAACGGGATCCATGCTCCAGTTGGTGGGGCAGGGGGAAAGAACTTCTACCATGGTAAAACCGGCGCCCGCTGTCTGGGCTTCAAAGGCCCGGCGGATGTACTGTTTGGTTTTTCTGACATTGGCGGCGCTGTTCACCGAACCCCGGGCGATATAACGGGCGCCTTCAAGCTGGGCCAGCAGTTCCGCCACCTTGATGGGGTAGCCCATCCCCGCCGTCACGGGATCCCGGCCATAGGGGGCGGTGGCCGCCTTCTGGCCCACCAGGGTGGTGGGGGCCATTTGACCGCCGGTCATGCCGTAGATGGCGTTGTTGACAAAGATCGTGGTGAACTTTTCACCCCGGTTCGCCGCATGGATCATCTCGGCGGTGCCGATGGCCGCCATGTCCCCGTCCCCCTGATAACAAATAACCAGATGATCCGGAAGGACCCGCTTAATCCCCGTAGCCGCCGCGGGGGTCCGGCCGTGGGGGGGCTGAACCGAGTCAAAATCAAAGTACAGATCCGCCCAAATAGCGCAGCCCACGGGGTTGGTGATAATCGCCCTTTCCCGGAGCCCCATTTCGTCGATCAGCTCCGTGATGATCCGGTGGATTACCCCGTGGCCGCAGCCGCCGCAGTATTTGGTAGGTATGCCGTAAAGACTTTCAGGATGTCCGTATAACTGCTTCATCTTACTTCCCTAAAATTTTTTTCACTTCCGCAAAGACCTCTTCTTCGGCGGGGATGACCCCCCCGGAATGTCCCAGCAGATGAACCGGCGGCCGGGGCGTCCCGGGGGCCGCCTCCAGCGCCGAAAGTTTTACATCCTCGACCAGCTGGCCCAGGCTCATCTCTACGGTAAGAATAGGCCTGCCCCGCCCGGCAATCTTTGCCAGAGCCTTATAAGGAAAGGGCCAGAGGGTGATGGGCCTGAAGATTCCCAGCTTGATTCCCTCTTTTTCGGCAAGCTTTTTCGCCCCCAGCGCAATCCGGGCGGAAGTACCGTAGGCTACCATGATCAGGTCTACACTGTCCTCCGCATCCAGGCCCGCGGTCTCGAAACGGGTTTCCTTTTCCTCGATGATCTTATAACGGGCGTACCGGCCCTTGGTTTTTGCTTCCAGTTCTTCCGGCACCAGATTGATGGAGGTGATATGCCGGGAAGGGCGGCCGGCCATATTTCCCACCGTCCAGTCCCGCTTGGGAAGATCCGCCAGGGGCCGCTCCGGGGGCAGGACCACCCCTTCCATCATCTGGCCTATCATGCCGTCGGCCAAAAGGATCACCGGCATGCGGTACTGGTCCGCCAGATCGAAGGCGAGGCAGGTCAGGTCCGCACATTCCTGCACGCTCTTGGGGGCAAGCACAATACAGCGGTAATCCCCGTGACCGCCGCCCCGGGTGGACTGAAAATAGTCGCTCTGAGAGGGGGCGATGGAGCCGAGTCCGGGCCCGCCGCGGACCACATTTACCACCACCACCGGAATATCCGCTCCGGCGGCATAGGAGATGCCTTCCTGCTTTAAGCTGATGCCGGGACTGGAAGAGCTGGTCATAGCCCGGGCCCCGGCAGCGGAAGCGCCATAGACCATGTTGATCGAAGCGGTTTCACTTTCGGCCTGGATAAAAATCCGGCCCTTGTCGAGCATATTCTTTGCCATATAGGCAATAAGTTCATTCTGGGGGGTAATGGGGTAACCAAAATAGGCGCCGCAGCCGGCCCGGATCGCCGCTTCGGCAATGGCCTCGTTCCCCTTCATCAAAACCTTTTCTTCTTTCATGTTTCGGCCCCCTCAAGTTCAAATATTTCGATACAGACATCAGGGCATACCATAAAGCAGTTCCCGCAGGCGATACATTTTTCTGCATGGATCGCCTTGGACGGATAGGTCCCTGTTGAATTGGGGTCCTTATCCTTCTCCAAAACCTTGACCGGACAGGCGCGGATGCACAAAAAACAACCCTTACACAATTCCCGGTTGATAACAACCTTCCCTCTCTTGGACATGAAGTCTCCTCTCGATGTGGATTGTACTAAAAGCGGGGAGAAAACGCTATGGGGGAGAAACGGAAAAATGACTCTCCCCGTCCCGAAACTCCCCCGCGCAAGCGGGTTCCTGGGTATGGACCCGGCCCTCCAATCAAATGCCGCCGGACCGTAATCCCCAAACTTACCAGGCCTTAGGAAAGTTCACAACTAACCAAAATTTCATATTTCCCTCATCATTCCTTCATACTATTCCGGTATGGTGGTTTCAATTTATAACCCAAAGAATTGGAGGGTACTGTAATGAGAGGAACCAGCAATCCTACCGGAAAAGGCGGCCGGAATTCGATTTTCCCCCGCTTTTGTATGACCCTAACGATCCTGCTTCTGATGGCCGGAACGCCTTTGTTCGCCAAGGCGGCGGCGGACAAGGGCTCGGAGCGGAATACGGCCACCGCCCAGGGCGGCCAGGCCAAATACGTGTTTCTGTTTATCGGCGACGGCATGGCCATGTCCCAGATCAGCTCCACCGAAGTCTACGCCACCGCCCGGTCTTCCAAGGACATCAACATCACCCGTCTTGGCTTTACCCGGTTCCCTGTATCGGGGCTTACTACTACCTACGATGCGGGGACCTTTATCACCGACTCGGCCTCCGCCATCACCGCCATTGCCACGGGGAACAAAACCTTAAGCGGGGTCCTTAACATGGACCCGGGGAAGACCAAGAGCTTCAAGACCATCGCCGAATACGCCCACGAAGCGGGGATGAAGGTGGGGGTGGTCTCCTCGGTAACCCTGGATCACGCCACCCCGGCGGGCTTCTTCGCCAAAGCTCCGTCCCGGAGCAACTACTACGACATCGCAGTCCAGATGGTCAATAGCGGCTTTGAATACTTTGCCGGCGGCGGTCTCCTGCAGCCCACAGGCAAAAACAAGGATCAAAACGATGTGCTGCAAATGGCCCGGGATTCCGGCTATACCTACGTCAACTCTGCGGCGGCCTTTAAGGCCCTCAAACCCGGCGCCGGCAAGGTTCTGGCCATCAACGCTACCCTTCAGGACTCAGGCTCCATGCCCTACGAACTGGACCGCGGCGCCGGTGACCTTTCCCTGGCGGACTATACCCGCAAGGGGATTGAACTCTTACAGGACAACCCCCAGGGCTTTTTCATGTCCGTGGAGGGCGGCAAGATCGACTGGGCCTGCCACGCCAACGACGCGGGGGCGGCCATTCACGACGTGATCGCCTTTGACAACGCCGTGAAAGCGGCGGTGGAGTTTGCCCAGGCCCATCCCGAAGACACCCTCATCATCGTTACCGGGGATCACGAAACCGGCGGCATGACCATCGGTTTTGCGGGCACCCAGTACGACACCTTCTTTGACAGGGTGGCCCTCCAGAAAAAGTCCTTTATCGCCTTTAACAGCGAGGTCCTTGGCCCCTACAAGAAAAACACCCCCAGGGAACGGGCGAAACTGGCGGACCTGCTTCCGGCGATTAAAGACGCCTTCGGCCTGGACTACAACGCCCTCTCGAAATTCCAGCAGGAACAGCTCGACTTCGCCTTCCAGCGTTCCATGGGGAACGAGATTGAGCGGCCCGTGGCGGAGGATCAGTACCTCCTCTACGGCGGCTACGAACCCCTGACGGTGAAGATCACCCAGATCATGAATCAGACCGCGGGGATAGGCTGGACCTCCTACGCCCACACCGGCGTCCCGGTCAGCACCTTTGCCCTGGGGGTCCATCAGGAACTTTTCAGCGGCTACTACGACAACACCGACATCTTTAAGAAGATGGCTTCGGCGATGAACATCAACTTATAGTTCTGCTTTCATAAAAACGCCTGTCCGGTTTCTTTGGCCGGATAGGTGTTTTTTGGGGAAGGGTATATGCCGGAAAAAGAAAGCTGTACAACTCTACTGAAGGGACCCGCGGGGTTTGCCGTTCGGGAAAAACGGCGGGACCTTGCTTTTGTGCTGGGTTCCTTTTTCCTTACCGTGCTGTTTTTTATCATCCCCACGGGCTTTGAGGGAGCCTCCCAGACGGCGGACAGCGAGCGGGTCCGGGGGAAAGTGCTGGAGGTGAACAACGAGCGGCTCATCAATACCGGTCCGGTGAAGCAGGGGGAACAGCAGCTTGAGGTGGAGATCCGTTCCGGGAGATTCAAAGGGCAGGTCTTTTCCGGATCCAACAACCTGATGGGAAAGATCGAACTGGATAAGATCTTTGCCCCCGGCGACTCGGTGCTGGTGGTGATAAGCGTTTCGGAAGGAGGCGGGATCCGCCACGCCCAGGTCTACGACCACTACCGGACCGGCAAAACGGCGCTGCTCTGCGGCTTGTTTTTTATTTTTATCATTCTCATCATGGGCTGGATGGGGGTCAAGATCGTCATCTCCTTTGTGTTTACCGCGGCGGCTCTGATCCGCATCCTCTTTCCCGCCATGCTCCGGGGCTGGGACCCCATCTTTGCCTCGGTGATCCTGGTAACCCTCCTCACCGCGGTGATCATCTTCCTCGTGGGGGGCCTTACCCGGCGGGGGTTCACCGCCTTTGCCGGTTCCATGGGCGGCGTCCTCCTCACTTCATGCCTGGCCTTTTTCTTTACCTGGTGGTTCAAAATCCACGGGGCGATCCGGCCCTTTGCGGAGGCCCTCCTCTATTCGGGCTACACCCACCTGAACCTGGCCCATCTTTTTATCTCCGGGATCTTCCTGGCATCCTCCGGGGCTATGATGGACCTTTCCATGGACATCGCCAGCGCCATGGACGAGATCAAAACCCAGTACCCCGCCATCAGCCGGATAAACCTGATCAAAAGCGGGGTCTCCGTTTCCCGCCATGTGGCGGGCACCATGAGCACCACCCTGCTCCTGGCCTATTCGGCGGAATACACCGCCATGATAATGACCTTTATCGCCCAGGGCATCCCCCTGGAAAACGTGATCAACATGGTCTGGGTTTCATCGGAAGTGGTCCATACCCTGGTGGGCTGTTTCGGCCTCGTCCTGGTGGCCCCCCTCACGGTATTCGCCGGAGGGATCCTTCTGGGCGGTTCCGGGAAAACGGCCCGCGGCCAGCCTGCCTAAACCGCCCCATGGTCCGGCTTTATGGCCTCCGCGTTTTTAGGGATAAACCGGTGCTTACCGGCGGGAAAACTTCTTCAGGATTTCATCAGCCAGCTCCGTGATGATCCGGCGATCACCCCATCCGGGCGGCGTACCTGCCGCAGGCCATGCGGGCTAATTTATGAGTTCCGTAAGCTTTTCCAGATTATCTTCTATAATTTTCAGGTCGGATTTGTTAATTACCTCAAGGACTCTTGAGCGGCCGCCGGCGTTTGTTTCACCCTCATCATATTCCAACTCTATTCTGGCGGAGATAACAAACATCATCCCGAATAGGAGGGTAAACAATTTTTGAAGTCCCCTTTTTTCCCATCCTATGGACTCAAAAATTATTTGAAGGCTTGGGGGCGTCCTGCCGTTCATAAATTTAGCGTAGGAACGTTTGAAATTTTCAAACCCGGCGGGATCGTCAGAATAGCTGTCAGGAGCATCGCCTATCATGTCCATAAAGTTGTCGATGACGGCCTGTCCCCTCTCGTCGAATGCTTCCCATGCCGGCGCCTCTTCGTCCGTTTTCGCCGTTTCGTTCATGGCGCCGCTTACCGTATCCCAGTTGTTGATCAATACATCGACATCTTCCGGTTCCAGGTACTGGGGATACACGATAAACGGAGAAAAAACAAACAGCCACAGGGCTATTTTCTTTTTAAGTTGTGCGGCGATGCTGTTTCTCATAACGCCTCCTTGGCTTTACGGGGAAAGACGGGAAAGAAAAAGGTCCCTTAAAATTCCACGTCGTCCGCTACGTTGCCGCCCCGCTCTGCGGCGAATTGTTCCGCGTACTCCGCCTTCTTTTCAATCTGATAGTCCAGGTATTCTTTGAGCTTTTCGGGATCGATCCGCTGGTTTTCTTCGTGGTACTGCATGGCCACGGACTGAAAATCCGCCAAGTTAATGCCGAAGGTTTCCAGCATCCACTGGCTCCCGTCCAGGCCGTATTCAAAGGCCGCCCCCCGGGCGCCGGCAAGTTCTTCATAAAAATAACGGTCCGTTTTGATCCGCTCCAGATTGGCGGACCCCTGGGGGGAAATATCCGCCTTGAGCTTGTCCAGTTTTGGATGAGGCGTTTCGTCGCCAAAATACTGGCTGTACAGTATGCTCACCTGAAAGGTCTGGTCTTCGGCCATGCGCTGGGGCCAGAGGGTATTAAGCTCGTCCCAAATGGCGCTGTCTATGCCCATAGCCTTGAATATCAGGGCGCTGTCCAC
>JAISMC010000051.1 GCA_031276965.1 Treponema sp. | reverse complement strand
GGTATAACGAAAAAGAGTTTCCATGCTGAGCCCATGAACCTGAATCCACGACATATTCAACGGAACTGTACCATTCATCATACCAACTACAACTACCGTTCCACCCCGGCGAGTACATTATAGTAGTGTACATCACTGCCGCAGATGCCGCAGGCCTTTATCTGAATCTTAACATCGTAGGGCCCCACCGTTTCCTTGATAGGATAATCCCGCAGGATCAGTTTTTGTTTCTCTTCAAGTACCAGCGCTTTCATTATTGCCTCCTATCAAGAAATATTACACATTTCAAGAATTCTTTCTACATCAGTTGTATTAAGCTTGCAATACCCTCCTATTGGACCAAATCTAGTAGCTTGTTTCGCCATATGCGGTATATCATTAACATCGATTTCAAGATCCTGCAATGTAACAGGAGCACCTATTCTTTTAAAAAATTCTCTCATTTTTACCACCCCCTCTTGTGCAACATCAATATCCTTACGGCCAGATCTAGACACAGACCAGACTCTTTCTGCAAACTGTGCAAATTTACCAGGATCCTTTTGCATTACGTATTTCATCCAATTCGGATAAATGACTGCCAATCCCGCTCCGTGAGGAACATCATATAAAGCACTTAATTCATGTTCAATATTATGACTCGCCCAATCATGTTCCTTTCCTACTCCAATCCAATGATTATTGGCCACAGTACCACAAAACATTAAATTTGCCCTAGTATCATAATCAGCTGGTACGTCCAAAACCTTAATACTGTTCTCCACCATGGTTATTACAAGACCCTCGGTAAGCCTATCCAGAAGCGGCGTTGCTGGAGTATGTGTAAAATATTGCTCCAATGCATGGATAATAATATCAATATTACCATAAGTAGTGTGAGTTTTCGGAATACTAAAGGTCAATTCCGGATCCAAAATTGAAAAAACAGGATATATAGCTGGACCGTAGAGAGACAATTTCTCTCTAGTGTCCCATTTGCTGATAACACTGTTACCGTTCATCTCTGTACCTGTGGCGGGTAGAGTAAGAATACAGGCTAAGGGAACAGCCTTAACAATCTCCTCTATTCTTCGTTCTGCAATGTCCCAAATATTTTCATCAATAACCGCACCTGCTGCTATAGCCTTGGATCCATCTATAACACTGCCGCCTCCAACTGCCAGTATCATATCAACTTTATTCTTTTTACATATATTGACACCGATATCAATCGATTCCATTTTGGGATTCGGCGTAATGCCGGAGAGTTCTAATACTTCAATTCCTGTAAGTTGAGAACAGACTTTCTCATAAAGACCACTCGTCTTTACACTACCACTACCGGTAGTGAGTAAAAGCCTTTTTACTCCTCGGGCATTTATTTCAGAGAACAACTGCGAAACAGTTCCCTTTCCAAAAATAATCTTAGTTGGATTTTGAAAAACAAAATTATTCATACAAACTCCTTATTCGGGAAACCTCTTGATGGCTTGAATCCGGAAAATCATTAAACGGTTTTTAATAGATAAAAGAACAATAGGGGATATTTTCGAAGATATCCCCCTAATTTGTCTAAGGCAAAAATTTACGGGCATTGTCTTGCAAGACCATCTGAAAAGGAATATCGTACATCTTCTCGATGGGTTCGCCCTTGGCCGCTTTAATTGCAACTTCCATAGCAGTACGGCCTTGACCAGAGGCATCTTGAAATACCGTACAATCCATTCGTCCCTCTAAAACAGCTTGAACTGCATCGGGGATAGCATCAATGCCACCAAGATATATTTTTCGCTTAGTACCAGAATTTTCAATCGCCGCCAAGGCTCCTACAGCCATTTCATCGTTTTCTGCGAATATAATATCGAAATCCAAACCGGAATTGAGGTAGTTTTCGATTGTACTCATGGCTTGTTCCCTTGACCAATTGCACACCTTTTCGGCTACAATTTGATAATCCCATCCGTTTTCTTCGATTATCTCATACATACCCTTTTCACGATACACTGCTGCAGAAATTCCTGTAGGACCATGAAGGGCTACCATTTTACCCTTTCCGCCACTCATTTCACCAAGTTGCTGCATAAGCATACGACCAGACGTGATATCCGATGAACCCACATAAGCAGTGCGCTGATCTACCGCATTAGTACTTGTACAAAGTTCAATCATCGGAATACCTGCATTTACCGAAGCGATAGTTACTTGTGCTTGGGCTTCAGCATCACCCGAACACATAACAATCACATCATACTTGTCAGAAATTAATGTTTCTACCTGAGAATTTTGCTTATTAGCATCTCCTTGAGCATCCAGGATATTAATGCTAACCTGATCAGAACCAATATTATTGTCCTGAAGATATTTCTCCATTGCATTGCGGAGGCCTGTATTAAATTCCCCGCTTAAAGCATAAAAGGATACACCAACTTTGATTGGCCCTGATTCCGATGAGGAAGATTTTTCTCTGCACGCAACGAAACCAATTAATACAACTGCTAACACTATTAATACCTTCTTCGCCATATTCTTCTCCTTGTGAAAAATATTTCAAATATACCAGACATTCAAATGCCTTGGGGTATATTTAATTCTCAAAAGTCATTTCCGTACTTCATTAATTCTATCAAGCATCACTGCACCAATAATAACGATACCTTTTATCACCTGTTGTAAATAGGAAGATACCTGAATAAGATCCAGTCCATTGTTTAATATTCCAATCATAAGAGCTCCTATTACAGTCCCCAACATAACCCCTTTACCACCAGACATACTGGTCCCGCCGATAACAACTGCTGCAATAGCATCTAATTCATAAGACATTCCCGCATTGGGATTAGCTGAATTAGTTCTGGAAGAAAGAATAACTCCGACTATTGCCGCAAAAATACTGGCAATAATATAAACCAACACTCTTATACGTTTTACATTAATACCTGATACATTGGCGGCTTGATCATTGCCTCCGACAGCATAAACATAACGGCCAAATTTTGTCTTGTGCAGAAAAATATAAGATATTACAAATATAATAGCCAATATATAAATAGGAAACGGTATTCCAAGCCACACTCCCTGCCCTATAAACCGATATTCATTGGAAAGATTGATAACCGAAGAACCATTGGTGATAATAAAAGCAATGCCACGGACAACTTGTTGGGTTCCCAAAGTAACAATAAAGGCCGGAACACCGGTATGAGAAATAATAACCCCATTTATCCCACCAACCACAAATCCAAGCAAAAGAACAACAACCATTGATATTATAAACGGATACTCCCCTGGATGTGCAAATAAACAAGCAATAACGCCTGCTAAAGATACCGTGGATGCCACAGAAAGATCAATGCCATTGGAGATTATTACGAAGGTCATACCACAGGCCAGAATAGTATTCATTGAAATCTGACGTAAAACATTTAGTATATTTCGCGGGGTTAAAAAAGAACGAATTGACAGGGACAAAACTATAATCATTGCGACCAATACAAAATACACGCCATATTTAAACACAAGGCCTTTCATCTTTTGAAGAATATCACCGCTGGCGTTCAACATACTCTGCCTCCACAATCAATTCGCCGCATAACGAATGATATCTTCTTGGGTCACGCTTTGGCCTTGATTATCTAATTCAGCAGAAATTTGGCCTTTTCGGACTACCAATATTCTATCTGACATACCGATAACTTCCGGCATTTCCGAAGAGATCATAACAATCGACTTACCCTGTTTAGTAAGATTATCCATAATGCTGTAAATCTCACTTTTCGCACCTACATCAATACCCCTAGTCGGCTCATCCAATATCAATATATCAGGATCGGAAAGAAGCCATTTAGCAAGAACTACCTTTTGCTGGTTACCTCCACTTAAATTACGCACTAACTGAGTCATAGAAGGAGTTTTAACATTTAGGGTTTTCGATATGGTACTACTGAGTTCTATTTCTTTTTTCGGCTTTAAAAACGGATGTTTCGAAATATGATCAAGATAACAGATCGTTATATTTTGTTTAATATCCAATTCTAAAAAAAGGCCGTAATATTTTCTATCTTCAGTAGCTAGAGCAATGCCATTTGCCATAGCATCCCGAACAGATTTAATCTGTAACTCCTTCCCTTTGTATAATATTTTCCCGCTTGTAGCTTTACGAATTCCAAAAATTGTTTCAACAATTTCAGTACGTCCAGCGCCTATTAAACCGCAAAGACCAAGGATTTCTCCACGACGCAAAGAAAAAGAAACATCATGAAATTTATTTTCCAGACAAAGATTTTTAACTTCAAAAATTACATCTCCCAATTTATGTTCCGTTTTGGCGAAATAACGGCTCAAATCTCTGGCAACCATTAGCGAATACAAACGATTCCGATTCATATTTTTGACTAAATCAGTATCAATAAATTTGCCATCACGAAACACGGTAATTTCATCACAAATTTCAAATATTTCATCTATACGATGAGAAATATAAATAATACCAATATTTCGAGAACGTAATTTTCTAATCATACGAAACAATTTTTCCACTTCTTTCTCGGAAATAGTACTCGTCGGTTCGTCCATGATAATTAAATCTGAATTATATGAATAAGCTTTAGCTATTTCCACCATCTGCATCCAGGCTATGGGCAAATCTCGCATTTTTGCAGTTGGTGGAATATCCTCAATGTCTAATTCACCAAAAAGCTGCTTGCAATTACGGATCATTGTTCGATCGTCCACCAAGTGAAATATTTTCCCTGTCGGCTCGCGGCCTAAATAGATATTTTCATATACTTTCATGTCCAAAACTGGCATTAACTCCTGATGGATCATAGTAATGCCCATTCCAAGCGCAACATTTGCATTATTAATAGTAATATCTTTCCCCTTCAGCGTTATTTTCCCTTTATCGGGGCGGTACACTCCTATCAAAATCTTCATAAGAGTAGATTTTCCCGCTCCATTCTCTCCGACTAAGGCATGCACAGTTCCAGGTTTTAGATGAAATTGAGCATTATCCAAGGCACAAACACCTGGAAAACTTTTACTTATTCCCTCCATTTTGAGCAAATATTCATTACCATACATAAAAATGGCTTTCCCTTACTTTGATAAAAACATTCTATAAACTATCTTGTAAAGATTTTATATCCTTTATTCGATTTTTGTCAACTAAATTTTTTTAGTATCTTTTTTAAGGGAATAATTAAAAAATTCTGGTTCGATAAGTCTAATTCCTTATTTGCTATTGAAATACTTAATAAATTAGTTTATATATAGCTATTATGGTAAAACAGAAAAGATTATATTTTTATGGGAAAATATGAAATACGACTCAATTTCCGCAGAAAAACAAACTAACCGCAACCGGGTTTATCAATTGGTATATCAGCAGGGGAGCATTTCCAAGCCTGAAATTGCCACCCGGCTGGGGATAAGCCTTCCAACGGTCATACAAAATGTAAAAAACCTTCAACAAGAAGGGCTGCTAAAGGAAGGGGGGGTAATGGAATCCACCGGCGGACGTAAGGCCGTTTCTATTACTTATGAAAAAAACGCCCGGTTCGCTATTGGCACAGATATTACCAGGAACCATATCAGCATTGTTCTCATCAACCTTGCCGGAGAAATAATAGAAAGTATCAAAATTGAAAAACTTTATGAAAACACCCCCGCCTATTATTTGGAAATGGTCCAACTGATAAAACAGCTGATCGTTGTTTCCGGAATACGGGAAGATGTCATTCTGGGGGCGGGTTTTTCCATTCCCGGCATCCTCGCCAGGAACGGCCAGATGCTCATTTATTCCCATGTGCTCCAGGTCTCAGCCCTCCAATGTTCCACCATTGGCCGGGGGCTTCCCTATCCCACGGAATTAAGCAACGATGCCAATGCTGCAGGCATTGCCGAAACATGGCAGTGTAAATCTCAGGAAAATGCGGCTTATCTGTCTCTGAGCGACTATGTGGGGGGGGCTATTTTCTTAAACAACGAGCTCTACCTTGGTGAAAATCAGCGGGGGGGCGAATTTGGACACATGACCCTGGTCCGGGACGGCCTGCCCTGTTACTGCGGGCGTAAGGGCTGCGTAGACGCCTACTGTTCCGCCCAGGTTTTGTCCAGACATACCGGGGGGAATTTGGGGGCATTTTTTGAGGGGCTTAGAACAGGGGACAAAAGTCTGCAGATCGTGTGGGATCAGTATTTGTCCTACCTTACCACCGCTATCAATAATCTGGTGGTTCCTTTTGACTGTAAAGTGATTTTAGGAGGTTATTTGGGGGAATATCTGGAGCCTTATATTGATGAAATCCGGCGATCCGTTGCCGAGGTTACCACTTTTTGGGGTAACGAGGATTATATTACCGCCTGTACCTATAAGAGAGAGGCGTCGGCGGTCGGGGCGGCGCTTTTATTTGTACGGCCTTTTATTAAACAATTATAGGAGGAAACCATGGTGATTCATGGAACGGGCTGCTGCCTGGTGGATATTTTATACGCCCGGAGTGATTTTTCTACCCCCGCTTTTCAGGGGGCCCTTTCGCGAAGGGAAGGAGACGGAGGCCTTACTCCGGGGCGGCTGGTTTTTGCCGGGGATTTTGAGCGTTTTATGGGCCGGCCCTATGAAAGCGCTCTTTCTCTGATAACCGGCGGCGCAGATCCCAGTTCCCGTAATTTGGGGGGGCCTTCGGTGGTGTCCCTGGCCCATGCGGCCCAAATGCTGGAGGATAAAGCCGAGGTACGGTTTTTCGGCATCCGGGGGGCCGATATACTGAGCGATTTTGTGGAATCCGCCCTTAGCCGGCTTCCCTTCAAAGAGTACCGTCTCTTGAGGAAAGAAGAGGCCTCTCCCAGGACCGATGTAATCTCGGACCCCAGCTACGACAACGGCCATGGGGAACGGATCTTTATCAACCTTATCGGGGCGGCGGGTTCTTTTTACCCTGAAGATCTGGAGGACGGTTTTTTTGATGCCGGCATTACGGCCTTTGGGGGAACCGGCCTGGTCCCTCCCATACACGACGGCCTTACGGACCTGCTCAAGCGGGCCCGGAATAGGGGGGCGGTTACCCTGGTAAATCTGGTCTACGACTTCCGCAGCGAAATTACCGCTCCGGGCAAAAAGTGGAAACTCGGCGCCGGAGACGACGCCTATCCCTATATTGATATCCTCGTTGCGGACCGGGATGAGGCCCTTAAAACCTCCGGGACCGCTTCGGCGGAAGAGGCAATCCGCTGGTTCCTCGCCCAGGGGACGGGGGCGGTAGTTGTTACCGAAGGAGCCCGGGCGGTTAGACTGGCGGCGGGAAAGGGAGTCTTTGCCCCCCTGGAACTGCAATCTATGCCGGTATGCGAAGAAGTCAACCGGGAACTGGCCGCCCACCCCGAACGGCGGGGAGATACCACCGGCTGCGGGGACAACTTCGCCGGCGGCATCATCGCCGGCTTGGCGGAACAGCTTGAGGTGCTTCCCCGGGGAAAGGCGGATCTGCGGGAATGCGTCATCCTGGGGACCGCCGCAGGAGGCTTCGCATGTTTTACCGTGGGGGGAACCTGCTACGAAACCAGGCGGGGGGAAAAACGGGAAAAACTGGCCCCCTATATTGAAGCCTACCGGAAGCAGCTTGCGGAGCTTTCAATATAGGCAAAGGGCGGGCCTTTGGCTCAAAATACGGTCCCTTTAACCTACCGATTTTGTAAAGATCGCTAAGAGATCCTCCCGATCAGCCCGGATCACGCAGTTTGAGATATTTTTTGCCTTGATGGCGGTTTCGGCGTACTGTTCAAGCTCGGCGGGGATACATTTTTCCCGGGTGCCCAGCAGTTTGTCCAGACTCCTGCCCAATTCGTCCAGATTTTGCATACCCAGGGCGGATAAAATGGCGGGAATGCGCCGGGAACCGGGGATTTTTTCCTTTTCTTCTATAAATTTAAGGAAATGGGTGAAGAGAAGACCGTTGGCCCGGCCATGATCGATGTTCTTGTTGTAGGTGAGGAGGTAGCCCATGGCGTGAACGGCGGTGGTGCCCGTATTGGCAATCACCATACCCGCCAGAGTGGAAGCGTAGAGCAGCTTCCGGCGGGTATCCATATCGATGGTCCCGGCGGCCTCCAGGACGGGAAGACAGCCCGCTATGGCGGCAATGCTTTCCCGGGCCAGGGCGTCGCTGAGCGCCGACGCCCGGACCGACAGCATGCCCTCTACCGCATGGGAAAGGGCGTCTATAGCGGTGTTTACCGTTATATTCCGGTTAAGACCGGCCGTATACCGGGCGTCGAGGAAGGCGAAGCGGGGAAACAGCGCGGGGGCAGCCACGGAGGTCTTGGTCCCCGCGGCGTCGTTGGTCAGGATGGCATACTGGGTAACTTCAGAGCCGGTTCCCGCGGTGGTGGGGACCGCCGCCACCGGCAGGGCTTCCGTCAGGCGGGCGCCGAACACGCCGGCCTTCTCTACTTTGGTCAGCGCCAGGGCGGCGGCGGCCTTGGCGGCGTCCATGGGGGAACCGCCCCCCAGGGCGGCAACAAAGCTGCAGCCCCCGCTTTTTGCCAGCTCCGCGGCTTCGAAAACGCAGTCCACCGTGGGGTTGCTCATTACCTTGTCGTAGAGCGCATAGGTCTGGCCGTTGGCCTCCAGGGCCTTCACCATATCCGCCAGGGAACCGCTGGCCTTGGCGGAATTTTCCCCCGTTACAATCAGGGCCTTTTTACCTAGTCCGATCAGGAGATCCCGGTTTTCAAAGATACAATCCTCGCCCATCACAAGCCTGGTGGGCATATAATAAGTAAGTTTCATATTTCTAAATTAAACCTTCCCATGCCCGTCCGCAAGGGCGCCGCGGCGGATAATTCGCAAATGGGGCTGTTTCAAAAGCCGGTTGGTTTTGAAACGGCTTCAAATATGTATAATTATACATGAAGGAAATTTTTTGAAATTCCGGCGGGGTTCCCGGCGCTTTCCCGGAGAAAACCGCTAATTTATTGTATTATAAGCAATTAAGACAAGGCGGCTTTCTCCGGGGTTTAAGAAAAGCTGTGCGAATTTCAATTTTTAGAATCTTTCAAAGGAAAAAATCTTATAAAAATGCATAAAAATACTTGATCCTTTTTTCTTTTTTATCTACAGTAAAGCAATGCTGTCCGTACCGCCGTGTTCCGGCCCGCGGGCGCAAAAAAGGAGGACAAATGAAAAAGGTATTTTGGGGTGGAATTTTTTGTCTCTTGGCCCTGTCCCTGCTGGCGACGGGCTGCGCAAAGAAAACCGGGACTATCAAGATCGGGTTTAATATTCCCTTAACCGGCGATTCTCCCAAGATCGGAGAGGGCGCCAAGTTTGCCGCGGAGCTTATCAAAAAAGAACTGGATGCGGCGGGCGGCCTTGAGGTACAGGGCAAGAAATACAACGTGGAATTTATCTATGTTGATAACGAGCTCAAGCCGGAATCTGCGGTGCTGGCTGCGCTAAGGCTTATCGAGCAGGATCAGGTCCTTGCCGTTGTCGGTCCCGCCGGTTCGGGAAGGGCCAACCCCGCGGGTCAGGTAAACAATGAAAACCGTACCCCCATGGTTTCGCCCTGGGCTACCAATCCTACGGTTACCCTTAACCGGCCCTATGTATTCCGGGCCTGTATTCTCGATCCGGTGCAGGCGACTTCGGCGGTGGCCTTCCTCAAAACCCAGTATGCCGGCGTAAAGAAAGTGGCGGTGCTTTACAACATCGATGACGATTATTCAAAGGGCCTTGCGGAATTTTTCCAGGAAAACTGGCTCAAGGATGCCGGCAATTCGGTAACGGCCTTTGAAAGTTTCGGCCAGAAGGATCAGGATTATTCCACCCAGCTTACCAGAATCGTCAATTCCGGGGCGGAGATGCTCTACCTGCCCGATTATTACAATCACGTGGCCCTCATCGTTCCTCAAGCCAAAGATCTGGGCTGGGGCGACAAGCCCATCTTCGGCAGCGATTCCTGGGGTTCGGCGGATCTCTGGAGCCTGAGCAAAGGCGCAGTTAAGGGCTGTTTCTTTACCACCCACTATGCCGCCGCCGGGGCCACCGGAGCTACCAAGGCCTTCATCGATCAGTACCAGGCTGCCTATGGTTATATTCCCGACGATGTGGCGGCCCTCTCCTACGATGCGACGAGGATAGTTCTCCAGGCGGTGCAGAACGCCGGCGTCAGCGGCGATCTTCAGAAGGACCGTCAGGCTGTCCGGGATGCCATCGCCGCCCTGCAGGATTTCCCCGGCATTACCGGTACGATGACCTTTGACGAAAACGGCGATCCCTATAAGCCGGCGGTTGTGGTGCGGGTAAATGATTCGGGTGAATTCGAATACGTTACCAGCCTGTAGGAGGCGGAGAACCGGCGATGGCGGCAACGCTGTTACAGAATATTTTTAATGCCCTCCAGTGGGGCAGCTTCTACTCGATGATCGCCCTGGGTTACTGTCTGGTCTACGGCGTACTCCGTTTGATCAACTTTGCCCACGGCGATATTTTTATGACCGCGTGTTACATTGCCTTTTTTATCACCACCGCCCTGCTGGGCGTTTTTGCGGGGGGCTGGCCGGTTTTTGCCATTACCCTTCTGCTGACCATGGCCGGCACCTCCCTGGTGGGCATTACCATCGAGCGGGTCGCCTACCGGCCCTTGCGCCGCAAAGGGGTGAACCGGCTCTACGTTGTCATCACCGCCCTCATGGTTGGTTTTATTCTTGAAAACGGGAATCTGGCCCTGCTCGGCGCCAGTTCCCGCCGTTTTCCCGATATCCTGGAAAAGCAGGTCTGGCAGCTTGGGCCGGTGATGCTGACCAATCTCAAGGTACTGGTTATTGCCGCTGCCTTTGTGGTGTTTGGGATTCTGCAGTTCATCGTTAAAAAAACTACCTTCGGCATGTCCATGCGGGCAATTTCCTATGACAAGTTCGCCATTCCCCTCATGGGTATTCCGGTAAACCAGGTTATCACCTTTACCTTTGCCCTGGGATCGAGCCTTGCGGCGGTGGCGGGAATTTTGTTCGGCATGTCCTATCCGGTGCTGGATCCGTATATGGGAATGATCATAGGGTGGAAGGCCTTTATCGCCGCAGTGGTCGGCGGCATTGGAGAAATAAGCGGGGCCTTTATCGGCGGCTTTATCCTTGGTTTTATCGAGATCTTCATCGCCGCCTTCTTCCCTTCAAGTTTTAAGGATCTGGTATCCTTCGTTATACTGCTTATCATTTTAGTTTTAAAACCGACGGGGTTCTTCGGCGTAGCCCGGAGCACTAAAATATAGGGGCGGCCAATGCGGAGCATACCGGAAAAGATACAGGCATCTCTCATTTTCGGCGCAGTCCTTGCGGTCATGGTTCTTATTACCGCGCTTTCATCCCTAGGGGTTTTGAACCAGTACATTCAGAGCGTGATAATGTCCATCGGCATCAACATTATCTTTGCCGCAAGCCTCAACATCGTAAACGGCTATATGGGGGAATTTTCCTGCGGCCATGCGGGGTTTATGGCGGTAGGGGCCTATGTTTCGTCGGTGTTTTCTCTTATTTTGTTTACGGAAAATAAATTTACCGGCCAGCCTTTACTGCCCCCGCAGACGGCGATTTTTCTTTTTCCCGCGGTAGTTATCGCCGGAGGCATTGCCGCGGCAGTTGCGGGGCTTCTGGTGGCGGTTCCTTCTTTCAAGACCCGGGACGATTATCTGGCGATTATCACCATCGCAACGAACTATATCATCTCCACCGCCATCAATAACCTGGAGGTGATTGGGGGCAGCCGGGGCCTTATGGGGATGAAGTCTACGGTATTCGCCATGAACGACGTGATTTCCCTGCCATGGACCTTGATTTGGATTATGATCTTCGTGGCCCTCTGCGTGGTCGTCATTAAGCGGCTCATGGGTTCCGTCCTGGGCAAGGGCATCCCGGCTATCCGCTACGATGAAATCTCCGCGGAAATTATGAGCGTCAATACCAACCGGATAAAGCTTTTGGCTTTTATGTTTTCCTCCGGTCTTGCGGGAATTGCGGGAGGCCTCTTTGCGCATCAGCTTGGGTTTATCAATCCCGCTTCTTTCAACATCTTGAAGTCCACCGAGGGAATGGTGATGGTATACCTTGGCGGCATGGGTTCCCTTTCGGGTTCGGTGCTGTCGGCGGTATTTTTCACCTTCCTGCTGGAATTTATGCGGCCCCTGCAAATTTTAAAGTGGGTGGTTATCCCCCTGCTGTTGATCCTGCTTATGCAGTTCCGCCCCGAGGGGATCATGGGCAACCGGGAACTGCCGGAGTTTTTTGCCAAACTGATGCGGCTTCGTTCCGCGAAGGGGAAGGGTCATGGCGTATCACCTTGAAATTAAAAACCTGACCCACCGTTTTGGCGGACTCCAGGCGCTGACCAATATCAACCTGACCCTGGAGAAGGGGGAGATCGCCGGTCTTATCGGTCCCAACGGGGCGGGGAAAACCACGGTCTTTAATCTGGTCAGCGGTTTCTATATCCCCTCCGAGGGGGATATTCTGGTCCACGGGACGCGGATTAACGCCAAGAAGCCCCACGAAATTGCGGCCATGAAGATAGGCCGGACCTTTCAGAACATACGGCTCTGGAGTGAGATGACCGTGCTGGACAATATCCGTATCGCCCAGCATTACCAGCTTGGCTACAACGCCGTGGACGCCTTCTTCAACACGCGGCGTTTCCGCCGGCGGGAAGCGGAGATTGCCGAATTTGCCCGGGAACTGCTGGCGGTTTTTAAGCTTTCGGATCTGGCCGGTGAGTATCCCAAAAATCTTCCCTACGGAGTTCAGCGCCGGGTGGAGATTGCCCGGGCCCTTTCGCTGAAGCCGGATCTGCTTATGCTGGACGAACCGGCCGCGGGCTTGAGTACTGCGGATATTGCCGAGTTGATCGACTACATCCACTGGATCCATGAACAGTTCAAACTGACCATCTGGATGATTGAACATCAGATGGAGGTGATCATGACCTTGTGCCGGAACATTTCGGTTATTGATTTTGGAAGGGAAATTGCCCGGGGGAATCCCGATGAGATTAGGGCTAATCCCGAGGTTATTAAAGCCTACCTCGGGGATGGAACGATCTAGGAACGGAGCGATCATGCTGCTTGAAGTAAAGAACCTGAAGGTATCTTACGGAAACATCGAAGCCCTCCACGGCATTTCCTTCAACATTGACAAGGGGGAGATAGTTACCCTTATCGGCGCCAATGGCGCGGGGAAAACGTCAACCCTCCTTTCCCTTGCCCGGCTGGCCAGGCCGGAAGCGCCGGTGGTTACCGGGGGGGATATTCTCTACGAGGGGCAGAGCATCCTTAAAACAGAACCCCATGTGCTGGTACAGAAAAAGATGCTGGCCCTGGTCCCCGAGGGGCGGCATATCTTTGGGAATCTGACGGTCCAGGAGAATCTGCAGCTTGCCGCCTTTCCCCATCACAAAGATCCAAACCGGACGGCGGCGGCCGGGGAAATCCGGGATCTGGTTTATGAACTGTTTCCCCGGCTCCATGAACGGCGGAAACAGCGGGGGGAGCTTTTAAGCGGCGGCGAGCAGCAGATGCTGGCCGTTGGCCGGGCCCTTATGACGGGGAGCAGCTTTATTATGCTGGACGAGCCTTCCATGGGCCTTGCCCCAAAATTGATGTATGAAATGTTCCGGGCCTTAAGGCAGCTTAATCTTGTTAAGCACATAACCATTCTGGTGGTGGAACAGAATGCCAAGGTGGCCCTGGAATTCGCAAACCGCGGCTATGTGCTTAAAACCGGAGAGATTATCGCCTCGGGTACTTCGGAGGAATTGAGCGCCAATGCGAATGTCAAGAAGGCCTATCTGGGGGGATGATCCGGTCCGGCGGAAGCGGTTCCAATACTGTTGCTATATTCCGAAAAAGCGCCTGCTGTTGGCGAATGTTTCTTCCGCCAGCAATTCCGGCGTTTTTCCCAGATGCCGGGCTGTTACCGCTGCGATATGGGGCAGGCGCTTCGGCTCATTCCTGCCGCCTGACCGGGGTATGTCCCTGGGGATAAGGAAGGGCGCGTCGGTTTCAATCATAAGCCGGTCCGGGGGGATTTTTTTTACCAGTTCCCCCATGTGTCTTCCCCGCCGCTCATCGCAGATCCAGCCGGTGATGCCGATGTAACAGTCCAGTTCTAAATACTTTTCCAGTTCTTCCGCGGTACCGGTAAAACAATGGACGGCCATTTTGGAAATTACCCTGCGGTTCCCTTCCAGGATGGCGGCAAAGTCTTCAAAGGCGTCCCGTTCGTGGAGGAAGAGGGGCAGTTCCAACTCCCCCGCCAGGGCTATCTGTTCCTCAAACCACTTCCGCTGAACCGGCCGGGGGGAAAAATCCCGGTTGTAGTCCAGGCCGCATTCACCCACCGCGACAGGCCCTGCGGACCGTCTTGTTCCGGCCCCCCGTTCCGCCAGGGAACGAAGAACGGCGATTGTACCGGGACCGCAGTTTTTGACATTGTGGGGATGGACCCCGGCGGTAGCGTAGAGTTTTCCCGGCCGCCCGGCGGCGTATTTTTCGGCATAGTCCAGGGCTTCCCGGCTCGATTCCTCGCTGGTCCCGGTTATGATCAGGGGGGAAACTCCCGCGGCCTCCGCCGCTTCAATCACCTGCTCCCGGTCGGCATTAAAGGACCGGTGCATCAAATTAACGCCTATGTCGATGAGCATGGTTCCGGTTCTCCGGTCAGCAGATCCGGCCCCGCGGCAAGAGCCTTGAGGATGCGCCGCTTTACCGCGCCGGAGCCGCCGGTAAGACCGGCGATCCGTTTCCGCATATCCCGCCGCCCGGAGTTGATCCCGTAAGGGCAGGTACAGGCCGCCCGGAGTATGCCCTGCTCCGCGGCGCAGGCGGCGACCTGCTGCTCTTCAAGGTAACCCAGGGGACGGATAAGGCTTACCGGATACTTCCGGTACTTGAGAAACATAGGCATGGCGGAAAGCTCCCCCTTGCCGGTCATATTCATAAAGAAGGTCTCTATGATGTCGTCCAGGTGATGTCCCAGGGCTATCTTGTTAAACCCGTTTTCCACGGCGTATTTCAAAAGCCCGGTTCTCCGCTGGGTGGAACACCAGTAGCAGTTCATCTTTCTCCCGTTTTTAAGGCGGCCAATTACAGGCACAAAAAGATCGGTAAAGGGGATACCCCATTCCTCAAGTCTTTGGACGAGGACGGACTTCTTGCAGCAGGAACAAAAATCGCTGGAAATATGGAGCGCCGAAAGCTGATACTCCCTTTTTAACGCCGGCCGGAGCGCCGAGAGGACCCAGGCCATGACGGTGGAATCCTTGCCCCCGGAGACAGCGATAAGGATACGGTCTCTGTCGTCGATGAGGTTCCGTTCCAGAACGGCCTTGGCCGCCAGTTTCTGTACCACCGTTCCGGCTCCGGCCCTGCGGAAAAAACGGTCAGCCATAGACCGCTTCCCTCTCCGCGGCCCCCGGGCAGCGCCCCTCCCCGGATCCTGCGCCGGCGTCCCCGGCGTACCGGGTATACAGATCCCGGATAACCAGACTGGCCAGGATCATCCCGGCAGCAGCAGTAACTGTAACGGCGCTGCCGTTGATCACCTTTTTGGAGCTGCACCACTCCACGGGTTCTTCGGGGCCGCGGGGATCCCTCCGGGGACAGAGGCACGCCGCCGTACCGCAGGCCGCCGCCGCATCCTCCCGCAGGGGAAGCCGCTCGTCGCTGTATACCGCCGTAAAGTGTCCCCGGAAGCCCCGTTTCCGCAGCCCCTGCCGTACAAGCCGGGCCAGTGGACAGCCCCGGGTTTCCCATACATCCGCAGTTTTCAGCCGGGTAGGATCGAGCTTTTGGGCCATGCCCATGGAAGAATAGAGACGAATTCCGGCGGCGGCGGCGTATTCGATGAGGTCCAGTTTGTGGGTCAGGCTGTCGATGGCATCGATACAGTAATCCGTCCCGGCGATACCGAAGGAATCCGCGGTCTCCCTGGAGAAAACCCGGCCAAAGGCGGCGGCTTCACAGCGGGGGTTGATCCCCAAAAGCCGCGCCCTTAGGGCTTCGGTCTTGTACTGGCCCACGGTGGCGGAACTGGCCTGGATCTGACGGTTGATATTGGTAACGCAGACCGTATCGGAATCGACCAGGGTGATTTTTCCCGCCCCGGACCGGACAAGGGCTTCGGCGCACCAGCTTCCCACGCCGCCCAGGCCGAAAACTATGACCCGGACTGCGGACAGGGCCTCCATAACGGCGGGCCCCGTAAGGAGGGCAAGGCGCTGAAACATGGGATTAACGGGCATGGCCCTATTGTACCCGCCGGTTCCGGCGTGTCAATTACGGTAAAACCCGGACTTTTAACACCGGCTTATTGATCATTTTCGATTATCGATTATACTTTTTTTATGGTTGACAGGGTTCTTATAGATACGTTGAACCTCAAATCCAAAGATTTTGCCCGCCGCTGGAAGGACCTTATCCGCAAGGCCCCCCAGTTAAAGCATTACAACGCGCTGGATGACGAAAGTCTTATAGAGGCCGACGCTGGTTTTTATCCCCTCCTTGCCCGTACCCTGGACCGGGGATTGGACCGGGCCGTATTGGGAGACTTTTTTGTCCGGCTGGGCAAGGAGCGGATGAAGGGTGAATTCCCCGTTTCGGAAGTTATCTATGCGGTTAACCTGGTCCAGCAGGTGGTTATCGAGTATTTAATGACCGATTTTGTGCTGGACAATGCCATGCGGATGTACCAGGCCATGGGGGTGGTAACCAAGGTATCGGAATTCTTTCTTCTGGGCTGTTTTTATCTGACCAAGGGTTTCCTTGAAGCGACCTATACCAACCTGAACCGCAAAGAGGCGGTTTCGGAAGCATTATTAAAAAAATATTTCAGGGATGAATTCTTCTTTAAGGAAAATTGAAGCGTTGCGGAGCGGCATCACCGGAAACAAAGGAAGGAGCGGAAGCCCGCATTATGGAAATTAAGGAAGCTCTGGAAGAATTTAGGGTAATTTTCTCCATCCCTTTTCCGGCGGATAAGTCCATAACCATCTTCGGCCAGAAATTACATTCCATAGACATCAACGAAACGGTGATAATCTCCTGGATCGCCATGGCGGCGCTGATCATCGCCTCCATACTGCTGACCCGCAGGTTAAAGGAGGTTCCCCGGGGCGCTCAGATATTTCTGGAGGCGGGGATCGAATTTCTCAATAACTTTACCAGGGAGCGCTTTGGCCGGCGGGCGGGGATCTACGGTCCCTATATCGGAACGGTTTTTTTATTTCTGCTTCTGGCCAATATCATCCCCGCCCTTTCCCCCCTGTCCATACCGGTTTTCGGCATTGAGCCGCCCTTTGTGATTAAGCCCCCCGCCAGGGATATAAATTTTACCGCCGCCCTGGCGCTTGTCTCCATCCTGCTGGTTCTGATTGGGGGGCTTCGGGCCCGGGGCTTTAAGGGCTGGGGCAGGCAGCTTCTCCAGCCGGTACCCCTGATGCTGCCCTTCAATCTTTTGGAATACATTATCCGGCCCCTGTCCCTGTGTCTCCGGCTCTTTGGCAATATTCTGGGGGGGTTTATCATCATGCTTTTAATAGAGAAGGCTCTGCCGGTACCGCTGATTATTCCCGCGGCGTTGTCGCGTTATTTTGATTTTTTTGACGGCCTAATTCAGGCGGTGGTCTTTACCTTTTTGACAACCCTCTTCGTGGCGGAAGCGGTAGAGACTGGGTGAGATGCGGAGCGGCGGGTTTCATAGAACATATAGAATTCAATAAGGAGTGCAATATGACTAATCTATTATTTCTTATCGGCGCGGGAATTGCGGTATTTGCCGGAGTAGGGGCCGGCATCGGCATCGGCATCGCCACCAACGGCGCTTCCCAGGCCATATCCCGGCAGCCCGAGGCATCCGGCAAGATTATGACCGTATTTTTCCTGGGCATAGCCCTGGCGGAAGCAACGGCCATTTACGGTTTTGTTATTGCCATTCTGCTGTTTACAAAAGCGTAATAGGCCGGGTATGCTCGTCCCCTCTATTACGACTTTTCTGATTACCCTTGTCAACATCGGAATCCTCTTTTTTGTTCTGCGGGCGGTGCTCTTTAAGCCGGTAACCCAATTTATGGCGGACCGGACAAAACGAATCGAGGACAGTATTGCCCAGGGGGAAAAGGATAAGCATCAGGCCAGGCAGCTGTTTGAGCAGTATGAGCGTCAATTGAAGGGCGCCGAGGCCGAAGGGGAGGCCATTATCAAGGCCGCCCGGGAAACCGCCCGGCAGGAGGCGGACCGGATCGCCGCCGAAGCCAGAGCCGCGGCGGAGGCCATGACCTCCGCCGCCCGGAAGCAGCTGGAGGCGGAACGGAAGGCGGCCATGGCCCTTTTTAGAGCCGAAGCCGCCGCCCTGGTAACAGGGGCTGCAGGCCGGCTTCTGGGCCGGGAAATAGACGGAGAGGACAGCCGCCGCCAGGCGGAGATCTTCCTGCGGGATCTTGCCCGGGCGGGGAAGCGGTAGATGTTTTCCGCCGAACGCTGGGCCTTGGCCTTTTCCGGGGCCCTGGGAGGCGCACCGGGCTGGGAACAGGTTGAGGAGGGCCTCTCTTTGCTGCGGGTTCTGGTTCCCCTGGTTAAGCCCCTGGTCCCAAAGCGGGCGGACAGTGTCTTTGCGGCCCGGCTTGAGAAGAGCCTGCGTTTGGCCATGGAACAGACCGGCATCAAGAGCCGGGGGGCGGAGTACGCCCGGCGGCTCCTGGGGCTTTTGGCGCGGAAAAATTGTTTCCACCGGTCAGAAGAGATTATCCGGGCCCTTGAGGATCAGGGGGACCGGTTAAAGGGAACGCTCCCGGTGGTTCTGGAAAGCGCCGTTCCGCCGGAGCAGGATTTTCAGGATGCCCTTAAACTATTACTGCAGCGAAAGACCGGGGCCCGGGAAATCAGGCTGGAAGCCCGGATAAACCCAGCTCTTTTGGGGGGATACCGGCTGCGTATCCACAGCATCCTCATCGATGGCAGCCTGCGCCGTCAACTGCATCAGATGGAGTCGGAGCTGAGGACAGGACCCGGTTCCGCCGGGTTTTCCCCCGCAGGCGGTCCTGTTCCCGGAGGCATTGCATGGTAGAATTCGGAGATCTTACCAAGGTTCTGGAAAAACAAATTGAAGGCTGGGAAGGGAAACCGCCCTCCTCGGATTCTATAGGTTCCGTTGTCCAGGTGGGAGATTCAGTGGCCTCTGTATACGGCCTGGACAGGGCCATATACGGGGAACTGGTGGAATTTTCGTCCGGAGCGGAGGGCATAGTCCTCAACCTGGAGGAAGACCGGGTTGGGTGCGTGCTCTTCTCCGGGGAAAATTTGGTAAAGGACGGCGAGGAAGTCCGGGGTACCGGAAAAGTGGTCTCCGTGCCTTCGGGGCAGGGAATGTTGGGCCGGGTGGTGAATCCCCTGGGGGAACCGGTGGACGGCAAGGGTCCTGTAACTGCGGAAGCGTACCTGCCCGTGGAGTCCCCGGCGGTGCCGGTCATAGACCGGGGTACAGTGGACACCCCCCTGCAAACCGGCGCCCTTTCGGTAGACGCGATGATCCCCATAGGCAGGGGTCAGCGGGAATTAATCATCGGCGACCGGCAGACCGGCAAAACTGCCATTGCCATTGACGCCATCATCAACCAGAAGGGCAAGGACGTGTACTGCGTATACTGCGCCATAGGGCAGAAGTCCTCCTCCGTGGCGGCGATCATCAAAAACCTGGACAAATTCGGGGCCATGGATTATACCTTTGTGGTGCTGGCCTCCGCCTCGGATTCGGCGGCCCTCCAGTATCTGGCCCCCTATTCGGCGGTGGCCATGGCGGAACACTTCATGCTCAAGGGAAAGGATGTCCTCATCGTATATGACGATCTTTCCAAACACGCCGTCGCCTACAGAACCATCAGCCTCCTCCTCCGGAGGCCGCCGGGCCGGGAAGCCTTTCCGGGGGATGTGTTTTACCTCCACTCCCGGCTTTTGGAACGTTCCGCCAAACTTTCGGCGGAACGGGGCGGGGGTTCCATCACGGCCCTTCCCATCGTGGAAACCCAGGCGGGGGACATTTCATCCTATATCCCCACCAATGTGATCTCCATCACCGACGGGCAGATCTTCCTTGATTCGGAACTTTTTAATTCCGGGTTCCGCCCCGCAGTGGATGTGGGCCTTTCGGTAAGCCGGGTCGGGGGTTCCGCCCAGTCCAAGGCGATCCGCAAAGTTTCCGGGCGGCTCCGGCTGGATCTGGCCCAGTACCGGGAAATGGCGGCCTTTGCCCAGTTTGGCAGCGATTTGGATAAGGCCACCCAGGACAAGCTGGCCCAGGGAGAGCGGCTCATGGAGGTGCTGAAACAGCCCCAGTACGCTCCTTATCGCCTGGAGGAACAGGTCGCCATTCTCTTTGTTTCGGTCAGCGGCGGCCTCATGGATGTGGAGGTATCCAAGGTTTCCCGGTTCATCAGGGATTTTCTTGAGTACCTTAAAAGCCATTATGGAAGCCTTCTGGAAAATATCGCAAAAACCGGCGCCCTTTCGGCGGATCTGGAGGCGGAACTTGCCAAGGCGGTGGAAGATTTTAAACAGATAAAGGAGAACCGTCCCTAATTCCGGTGAAGACCGGAAAGGACGAATCGGGAATGGCAAATTTACGGGATGTCCGCCTTAGGATGCGGGCCATCAGGCAGACCCTCCAGGTTACCAAGGCCATGAATCTTATCTCCACCGCAAAACTCCGTAAGGGCCGGCGGGTGCTGGAGGATACGGAGCCTTTTTTCACCCGGATTCAGAAATCCATGTACGATATTTTTGCCGGAGCCGGCGGCAATGTGCAGAGCGATTTTTTCGGTAAAGCTGCCGGTACCGGAGGAAATGCAAGCCGTACCGCCGTGGTGGTGGTTACCAGCGACAAGGGTCTGGCCGGGGGTTATAACGCTAATATCTGCCGTTATGTTACGGGGCTTTGTTCCCGGACAAACAATCCCATACTGATTCTTATCGGTTCCGTGGGTTACCGGTATTTTATCCATTCGTCTTTTTTAATTTTGGAGAATTTTTCGTTTAAGTCCCGGCTGCCCGAAATGGAGGATGCCAAGGAAATTGCGGATTATATCATCTCCCAGTATTTGTGGGGGATGTTTGATGCGGTACATATCGTTTATACCCACATGTACAGCGCGGTTAAACTGCTCCCCCTGGAACGGCAGATCCTGCCCCTCAGAGTGGAAATTCTGCGGAAAGAACTGACCCGGATTGACAGCAGGCAGCGGGTGCCCCTCAAATTTGAATACCTTCCCTCGGCGGCGGAAGTTTTTAACGCGCTGGTCCCCCTCTATGTTAAGGGTATCATCTACGGCTCCCTGGTTGAGTCCTATGCCAGTGAGCAGAGCGCCCGGATGACCGCCATGGACGAAGCGTCCAAGAGCGCCGAGGATATGCTGGCGCTTCTGCAGATCAACTATAACCGGGCCCGGCAGGCGGGGATCACCCAGGAAGTGTCGGAGATCGTTTCTGGCTCGGCGGCGTTAAGCGAATGAAAAAGCGAGGAAAATAGCATGGCCGGTACAGGTATTATCACCCAGATAGTTGGTCCCGTGGTGGATGTCCGTTTTGAGGAGGGGGAGATTCCTCCCATCCTGAATGCACTGAAGGTAAAGCGGGAAGTTCCTCCGGCTGCGGCGCAATCCGGGCTTGTATTGGAGGTGCTTCAGCATATCGGGGACAACCGGGTCCGCTGCGTCGCCATGGAGGCCACCGAGGGATTGTCCCGGGGCCTTGAGGCGGAAGATACGGGCCGTCCCATTCAAGTACCGGTGGGAGAGGAAGTGCTGGGCCGCATGTTCAGCGTAACCGGGAACGTTATCGACAACCGGGGGGCCTTTACCGCATCCCAATACGCCTCCATTCACCGGCCGGCGCCGGGCTTTGATGAACAGCGGCCCGCCACGGAAGTGTTTGAAACCGGCATCAAGGTGATCGACCTCATCGCCCCCTACGCCAAGGGGGGAAAGATCGGCCTCTTCGGCGGGGCCGGGGTGGGTAAAACCGTCATCATCATGGAATTGATCCGGAACATCGCCACCGAACATTCGGGGTATTCGGTGTTTTCCGGCGTGGGGGAACGGTCCCGGGAAGGGGCGGATCTCTGGAAGGAAATGAACGAATCCGGGGTCATCGAAAAAACCGCCCTGGTCTTCGGCCAGATGAACGAGCCCCCCGGCGCCCGGATGCGGGTGGCCCTGGCGGGGCTCACCATGGCGGAACATTTCCGGGACCAGGGCGGCCAGGACGTGCTGCTCTTTATCGACAATATTTTCCGGTTCATTCAGGCCGGAGCGGAGGTCTCCGCCCTGCTGGGCCGTATCCCCAGCGCCGTGGGGTACCAGCCTACCCTGGCTAACGAAATGGGGAGCCTCCAGGAACGGATCGCCAGCACGAGCCGGGGGTCCATCACCAGCGTCCAGGCGGTTTATGTTCCCGCCGACGACCTTACCGATCCGGCGCCGGCCACCACCTTTGCCCACCTGGACGCCACCACGGTCCTTTCCCGGAAAATCGTGGAGCTGGGGATCTACCCCTCGGTGGACCCCCTGGGTTCCACTTCCCGGATTTTGGACCCCGCCGTCGTGGGGGAAGAGCATTACCGCACGGCCCGGCAGTGCCAGCAGATCCTTCAGCGCTACAAGGAGCTTCAGGACATCATCGCCATCCTCGGCATGGACGAACTTTCCGCGGAGGACAAACTCACCGTATCCCGGGCCCGGAAGGTGCAGCGCTTCTTCAGCCAGCCCTTTTTTGTGGCGGAAAAGTTCTCCGGCATCGAGGGCCGTTATGTGCCGGTACAAGAAACGATCCGGGGTTTCAGGATGATCCTGGGCGGCGAATGCGATGCCCTCCCTGAGCAGGCTTTTTTTATGGCCGGCGGCATCGATGACGTGATGGGAAAGGCTAAGGTTTAAAATGGCAAAAGTGTTTCCCTTCGAGATCCATACCCCCTACCGGCTTTTTTATTCCGGTTCCGTGGAGGCCGTCGTCATCACCCTGACGGACGGCGAGATTGGGGTATATGCGGGCCATTCCTTTTTTACCGCCCCGGCGGTTACCGGCGTATTGAAGATCCGGGAAAAGGGCGGCCTCTGGCGTTCAGCCTTTACCACCGAAGGTATTCTGGAAGTAACAAGCCATAGAACCGTACTGATGGCGGATGCCGCCGAATGGCCCCAGGAGATCGATTATGAACGGGCCCTGGCGGCCAAGCAAAAGGCCGAAGAAATTCTGCGGACGGCGATGTTCAAATTTGAGACCGAAAACGCCAAAGCTACCTTAAAGCGGGCGGAATGCCGGATGAAAGTTTACGGCCTTAAATAGCGTTGTTCGGAAACCGCAGTTTCCAAACAGCTTCCGTTGAAAAATAGCGTTCTTTATGCTAACTTATACTCCACCTTGGGAGAAACCGTCTTTGCGGACAGCAGTTAAAGAAAAGGGGAAGTGATGAACAGGCTGAAATCCCTGATTGGGCGCTATATTTTTTCCGAACATCTTTCACTGGATGCGAAAATGCTGAACATGATATGTTCCGTGGGCATCGTGGCTGCGCTGGCGGCCACGATAACCCGGCTTGTCATGCGATCCAACCTGCTTTTGATTGCCGTCATGCTGAGCATCACCTTTTCGGTGGTGGCGCTGCTGTTTTTTTGCAACCGTTTTAAGCTGTACGGTATCGGCCTTTGGATTTTTCTGGCGGCCTTCTGCGATATTTTTCTGCCCCTGGCCCTTTTTTCCCTGGGCGGCGTTGCCAGCGGCATGGCGGCCTATTTTGTATTAAGCATAGTCATCATCTTCTTTCTGCTCAGGGGCAAAAGCCGCGTTGTCTTTCTGACCACCCATATTGTCTGGGTGATCGTCTGTTACTATATCGGCTTCCGTTTTCCCAGCCTGGTCATTCCCCTGACGGGAATCGATCAATATCTGGACAATATCCAGTCCCTGCTGGTTTCCGGCTTCTTTATAGGTTTTGTTATCATCTTTCAAAACCGTATCTACCTGAATGAAAAAGAAAAGGCCGACAATGCGGGCAGGGAAATTCTGGACCAGGACAGGCTGCTCCATGTGGTCAACGAAGCGGCGGTGATTCTCCTGACTCCGGACGAAAGCCGTTTTAAGAACTCCCTTCAAAGGGGCATGGAAATGATGGCCCGCTGCGTTGACGTGGACCGGGTGCAGATATGGAAAAACAGCGTGGAGCAGGGGGTCCTTTTCTACGGCGAAATCTGCGAATGGATAGAAGGGGCCTACCGGGAAACGGCGCCGGGGATGCGGCAGTTCAGCTACCGGGACAGCCTTCCCGATTGGGAGAAAACGCTGTCAAAGGGGGAAAGTATCGGCGGCATAATACGGAACATGCCGGAAGGAACCCGGAAGCGCCTTGCCCCCTACGGGATAAAATCCATCCTGGTAATCCCCGTGTTTATGCAGAATGTTTTTTGGGGCTTTGTGAGTTTTGATGACTGCCACCGGGAACGGGATTTTGCGCCGGGGGAAGAGAGCATCCTCCGGTCCGGGGCGCTGCTGATTGCCAACGCCCTGATGCGGAATGAGATGACGCAAAACCTGGTCCAGGCCCGGGAACGGGCCCTTTCCGGCGCCAAGGCCAAAAGCGATTTTTTGGCGAACATGAGCCACGAAATGCGCACCCCCATGAACGCCATCATCGGCATGACCTCTATCGGAAAAACCGCCGCCGGCATTGAGCGGAAAGATTACTGCCTCAAAAAAATCGAGGACGCCTCCACCCACCTTTTGGGGGTCATTAACGATATTTTGGATATGTCCAAAATAGAGGCCAACAAGTTTGTACTTTCCGTCGCCGATTTCAATTTTGAGAAAATGCTCCGGAAGGTAACAAACGTCATCAATTTCAGGGTCGATGAAAAACAGCAAAAATTTACCGTCCATATCGATAAAAATATCCCCCCCGTTCTTTCCGGAGATGATCAGCGGCTTGCCCAGGTGATTACGAACCTGCTTTCCAATGCGGTCAAGTTTACCCCGGAGCATGGTTCCATACGCCTGGATACGAAATTTATCGATGAAAAGGATCAGCTCTGCACCATCGAAATCAGCGTTACCGATACCGGGATTGGCATTGAACGGGAGCAGCAGGAACGGCTTTTTCAATCCTTTGAACAGGCCGATTCGGGGATATCCCGTAAATTCGGCGGCACCGGGCTCGGCCTTGCCATTTCCAAACGAATCGTTGATATGATGGGCGGCAGCATATCGGTACATTCGGAACCCGGCAAAGGCTCCACCTTTGCCTTTACCGTACGGGCAAAACGGGCGGGGGGAGCGGCGGAAAGCCTCCTTTCCCCCAACATCAACTGGACCAATGTGCGGGTCCTGGCGGTTGACGACGAAGCCGAGACGCGGTCCTATTTTAAGGACATCGCCCAGCGGATCGGCTTAAACTGCGACACCGCCTCAAGCGGCGAGGAAGCCGCCGGCATGATAAGCCGGAACAACGGCTATGACATTTATTTTGTAGACTGGAAAATGCCCGGCATGGACGGCATGGAACTTACCCGGTATATCAAACGGGGGGATAAAAATAAATCGGTGGTTATCATGATATCCGCCTTTGAATGGACGGCCATAGAAAAGACGGCGAAGGATGCGGGGGTGGACAAGTTTTTGCCGAAGCCTCTGTTTCCCTCCGCCATCGCCGATATCATCAATGAATGTCTGGGGGAGGCGGGCGTCATCCCGGCCAAAGAATCGCAGCCCGGCCCCGAAGAAACCGGCGCCTTTGCGGGACGCCGGATACTGCTGGCCGAGGATGTGGAAATAAACCGGGAGATAGTGCTTGCCCTGCTTGAGCCCTACGGGCTTATCATC
Organism: Treponema sp.; assembly: GCA_031276965.1. Classification (GTDB taxonomy): domain Bacteria; phylum Spirochaetota; class Spirochaetia; order Treponematales; family Breznakiellaceae; genus JAISMC01. The sequence goes on along the minus strand of JAISMC010000051.1, from coordinate 43,110 downwards.
AGCAGCGCCGAGAACGGCCTTGAGGCGCTTAACATGTTCCGCGCCGATCCCGGCGGCTACGACATGATCTTCATGGACGTTCAGATGCCCGAAATGGACGGCTACGAGGCGACCCGGCGCATACGGACCGTTGATCATCCCCTGGCGAAACGCATACCCATAGTCGCCATGACGGCCAACGTATTCCGCGAAGATATAGAAAAATGCCTGGAGGCGGGTATGAACGACCACGTGGGGAAGCCGCTGGACACCGGAGAACTGGTATCGAAACTGCGGCAATTTCTCCCCGCCGGATGAACCGGCGGCGGGAAAAAGGCTTGCTAACAAAACTTTGGCTGCCATCCTCCTGTAAATTCTTACACGATTTATGCACGACGGACGTTTTGACAGTGGGTTGCCCTTTTAATCTACCTCCCTAATTCGTTATCCCATATACAATTAGCGCGAAAGGCCCTGCCGGTCCGGGACAATCCGGCATCTGCTTAGAAGGCATTGCTCTATCCGGGTGAGCTAGTATCGCTTGTTTCAAACAGCCTCACATGAGCCAGTTCCAAAACCCTGTTGGTTTTTCCACATAATTATTCATTTTCCTACGGGAGAAAACCTGGACCGGGCTTTCAAAATTTTTTGACTTGGGCTTGGCATTTCCTACAAAAATGTATTATTATCCCTTTATGGTTTCCGAAAACATTACCGGTACCGCTGCGGCGGAGCGGGCAGAGCTGGAACTGCTCTTCGATATTGCCAGGACCCTGGACAAGCACGTGGAACTGCGTACTGCCCTGGGGCCGGTGTTGAGCCTTCTTGAGGTACGGGCGGGCTTGACCTGGGGTATGGTGACCCTGCTGGATCGGGCGACGGGGCTCCTCAAAATTGAAGAAGCCTACGGTCTCTCCCCGGAAGAAAAGGGACGGGGCATCTACCGTCTTGGAGAGGGCCTTGTGGGCCGGGTTTTTGAGTCGGGAATAGCCATAACTGTGCCGGATCTCTCCAGAAACGCCCATTTTCTTAACCGGGCCAAGGGGCGTACCGAAGACGATATGGCGGGACTGACCTATTACTGCGTCCCCATCCGTTCCGCAGGCAGCGTGATCGGTACCCTTAGCGCGGAACGCCGTATCCTGAGTCCGGACCCGGAACTTCAGATGGTTCTGGATCGAAGCCTTTTAGAGAAGGTCTCCTCCATAATTGCCGATTCCGCCAAGCTGCGGGAACGGATCATGGAAGAGCAGTTCCGGTTTCGCCGGACCGAGAATCTGAGCGGGGATGAGCGCAGGAACAGCCGTTCCGGTCCCAGCCAGGGGGGAAGGATCGTATCCGGCAGCGGAATAATAGGCACCAGCAACGCCATGCGTGGGGTTTACGAGATGCTCTCCCAAGTGGCGCCCAGTGACGCCACGGTGCTTATCACCGGGGAAAGCGGGACCGGCAAAGAGCTGGTGGCGGCGGAACTGTACCGCCTCTCCCGGCGATCCGGCGCAGTACTGGTAAAGGTAAACTGCGCCGCCCTGCCGGAATCGATCATCGAAAGCGAGCTTTTCGGGCATGAAAAGGGAGCCTTTACCGGAGCAGTAAGCCAGCGAAAGGGCCGTTTCGAGATGGCCCATAAGGGAACCCTCTTTCTGGATGAAATCGGGGAACTTTCCCCTCAAATTCAGGTAAAGCTTCTGCGGGTACTCCAGGAGCGGGAACTGGAACGGGTCGGGGGAACCTCCACTATTAAGGTTGATGTCAGACTTATCACCGCCACCAACCGGAATCTGGAAGAGGAGGTCAAGACGGGACGCTTCAGGGAAGATCTCTACTACCGGCTTAACGTGTTTCCCCTGCATATCCCCCCCCTGCGGGAACGAAAGAGCGATATAGTCCTCCTGGTGGATTACTTTACGGAAAAATATGCCGAGAAAAACGGTAAGCTGATCAAACGGATCTCTACCCCGGCGATTGATCTTTTGACCAGTTATTCCTGGCCCGGCAATGTCCGGGAGCTGGAAAACTGTATTGAGCGGGCGGTGATTCTCTCTCAGGATATGGTGATCCACTCTTATAATCTTCCTCCCAGCCTTCAATCGGCGGTTTCTACCAATACGGAGCCCACCACCACCCTGGAGGCGGCCCTTTCCCGGCTGGAGAAAGAGCTGATTGTGGAGGCCCTCAAGATAAACGACGGCAATATGGCCGCCGCCGCCCGCCAGCTGGCGATTACCGAAAGACAGATGGGACTCCGGGTCCATCATTACGGTATTAATTGGCGCTTCTATAGAACAACAAAAATGTAGGATTATATTTCCATTCATACATTTTCGTTAGAAATTTGCCGGCGAAAATAGAGAGAAAAGAAAAATGACTCTCCCTGTTCTAAAAGGCGGGGTATCGTCGTTTTGTAAGGTATGGATTTTATGCAGGTCCACACCACAAATAAACAAAGCTGCGCCGGATCCAAACACCTTGAGGGGCAGGGTATGTACCCGCCTGTAAAGCAAAACAGGGTAAAAGGCCCCTGTTTCCGGCATTTGCTGTTTTCATCTTTCTCTTCTTCCTTCACAATCCGTTTGTTTTCAAGCTCTCATCATTATAATCATTCTGAAATACGGGACTTGGCACATTATTTGCTATATGTAGTGAAGCAACTTATTAGGAGGACAGAAAGGTGCGAAAAAGACTCGTTGTTTTGGCGATACTGCTTCTGTGCATGGGAGTTTCCCTTTTTGCGCAGGAAAGTATTGAAGCCCTGGGATTTTCGTTGGATGTGGTTTGGCTCTTTATCGGGGCTATACTGGTCTTCATTATGCAGGCAGGCTTTGCGCTGGTCGAGACCGGTTTAACCCGCGCGAAAAATGCCACCAACATCACTATGAAAAACGTGATGGACTTCTGCTTCGGCGCCATTGTGTACTGGGCCATAGGCTGGGGTTTTATGTACGGCAAGGATGCGCTTGGCGGTCTTATCGGAACGGATCAGTTCTTTAACAGCCCCATGGCCCTTGACATGGAGAGCGGGAACTTTTACAAAAGCTGGTTTTTCCAGGTAGTCTTTGCCGCCACCGCGGCAACCATTGTTTCGGGCGCCATGGCGGAACGGACTCAGTTCAAGTCCTATCTGATCTACACCTGCTTTATTTCGGCCTTTATTTACCCCATTTCGGGCCACTGGGTCTGGGGCGGCGGCTGGCTCGCCAAACTGGGGTTCCACGATTTTGCCGGTTCCACCGTGGTCCACTCTGTGGGCGGCTGGGCGGCTCTGATGGGCGCGGCGGTACTTGGCCCCCGTCTGGGAAAGTATGTCAAGGGGGCGGACGGAAAGGTCTCGGTCAAAGCCTTTCCGGGCCACAATATTCCCTACGCTGCCTTGGGCGTCCTGCTCCTGTTCTTCGGCTGGTTCGGCTTTAACGGCGCCTCAACGGGCATCGCCACGGTCGGCGGCGGCGGAATCTGGAGCGGTCTTAATATCGCCAGGGTCTGCGTAACCACAACTCTGGCCGCTTCCGCCGGGGCGGTAAGTTCCTTGATTTTTTCCTGGATCTGGTTCAAGAAGCCTGATGCGTCCATGACCCTCAACGGCCTTCTGGCCGGTCTTGTGGGCATCACCGCTCCCTGCGCGGTGGTTTCCCCGGGGGCCTCCATCATCATCGGCCTTATCGCCGGCGTACTGGTCGTCCTCGCCGTTGAGTTTATCGACAAGGTTCTCAAGATAGATGATCCCGTAGGCGCTTCTTCGGTACACATGGTGTGCGGCATCTTTGGAACCCTTGCCGTAGGCATCTGGGGTAATGCCCCCGATGAAGGCGTCTTGGGCCTGCTCCACGGCGGCGGCTTTGCCCAGCTTGGCAAACAGGTTATCGGCGTCGTGTCAGTAGGCGCCTGGGCGGCCCTGACCAGCCTGGTGCTTTTCTTTATCATCAAGGCGGTTACCGGTCTCAGAGTCAGTCCTAAGGAAGAAATGATAGGCCTTGACCTGAGTGAACACAAGTCGGAAGCCTATTCCGGTTTCCAGATCTTCAGCAATATGTAGGGCCAAAGGAGTGTTATGATGAAATTGATAATCGCTTATATACAGCCGCATGCCCTTAATGAGGTGAAGCAGGAATTGTACAAGGCCGAGGTTTACAAGATGTCGGTAACCAACGCCATGGGCTGCGGTCAGCAGAAGGGCTATACCGAACAGTACCGGGGCGTTGAAATTGAGGTCAACCTCCTCAAAAAGGTGCGTGTCGAGATTGCGGTAAACGACAACTTTGTAAAGCCCACTATTGACGCCATTATCCGGGGAGCCCGGAGCGGCGAGATCGGCGATGGGAAGATCTTTGTACTTCCCATCGAGGAAACTATCCGGATTAGAACCGGCGAGACCGGCTCTACTGCCATAGGGTAATCCGAAGGCATGTTCTCCCGGGGAGGCGGGACCTGTGGGTTCTGCCTCCCCGTTGTTTATGCAGCCCTGGTTCCCGAAGACCAAAGGCTGCGCATTGCGTTAAGTACGGCGATAAGGGTAACTCCCACGTCACCGAATACCGCAGCCCACATGGTGGCGATTCCCAAAACCCCCAGAACCAGGATGGCCGCCTTGACCCCCAGGGCAAAAATGATATTCTGCCAGACGATGATTTGCGTCCGCCGGGCTATTCTGACGGCCTCCGCTACCTTTGAAGGTTCATCGGTCATAAGTACCACGTCGGCAGCCTCAATGGCCGCGTCGGAGCCAAGGCCGCCCATGGCGATTCCCACATCGCTGCGGGCAAGTACCGGGGCATCGTTGATACCGTCCCCTACAAAGACCAGTTTTCCCCCGGCGCTCTTTTCCTGTTCCAGCTTCTCAAGGACGGCGACCTTTTCCTGGGGAAGCAGTTCCGCATAGACCCGGTCAACTCCAAGCTCCCGCCCTATGGCGTTTCCCGTCAGGCGGCTGTCCCCGGTGAGGATGGAGATGTCCTGTATCCCCAGTTCCCGCAGTTCTTCCACCGCGGCGGCGCTGTCCTGCTTTAGTTCGTCGGTAATGATCAGGGAACCGGCGTAGGCCCCTTCCACCGCCAGGTGTACCGCCGTACCCGGCAAATCAGGTTCTTCAAAGCCGATACCTTCCCGGGCGAGGAACTTGGCGCTGCCCGCCAGTACCATCCTTCCGCCGATATGGACCCGGATGCCTTCGCCGGCTATTTCCTCTCCTCCGGCGATCTCTTCGGCGGAGGCTTCCGGCGCCGTCCCCGCTGCCTTCAGCGAGGACCATGCTTCCTGTATGGAAAGCGCAATAGGATGATTGGAGTGGCGTTCCGCCCGGGCCGCCATGCGGAGAAGCTCATCTTCGGGCCGGGTTCCTGCGGGAAGGGCCGCCGCCCATGCGGGACCGGGAAGAATCCGGGAAACCCTGAAGATTCCCCTGGTCAGAGTACCGGTTTTGTCAAAAACCACGGTCTCCACCCTGGTCAGGGCCTCAAGGTAGTTGCTTCCCTTTACCAGGATACCCCGCTTTGAAGCCGCCCCGATACCGCCGAAGAAACTCAAGGGGATGGAGATTACCAGGGCGCAGGGACAGGATACTACCAGGAAGACCAGACCCCGGTTAATCCACTGGGCCCAGGAAGCGCCGGGCACAAAGAGGGGCGGAATAACCGCCAGGGCCAGGGCGGAGAACACCACCAGGGGGGTGTAGTACCGGGCAAAACGGGTGATAAAATTTTCTATCGGGGACTTTCTGCTTCCCGCATTTTCTACCAGTTCCAGAATTTTCGATACCGTAGATTCCCCAAATCCTCTGCTTACCTCTATCGTCAAAAGGCCGCTTTTATTTATCGACCCCGAGAGGATCTCGTCCCCCGGCGCCGCATCCCGGGGCAGGGCTTCCCCGGTAAGGGCCGAAGTATCCAGGGCGGAACTCCCCTCAACCACAATGCCGTCCAGGGGAACCTTCTCTCCTGGCTTAACCACGATGCGGTCCCCCGGCTTTACCTCTTCGGGGTTAACCCGCCGCAGGCCCCCGGCAGTTTTTAGATTCGCAAAATCCGGCCGTATGTCCATAAGGGCGGATATGGAGGAGCGGGAACGGCGGACCGCCAGATCCTGGAAGAATTCTCCGGCCTGGTAAAAGAGCATCACCGCCGCCCCTTCGGGATATTGGCCGATGGCAAAAGCGCCGATGGTGGCGGCGCTCATCAGGGAATTTTCATCAAAGATCCGGCCCCGGCCTAAATTCTTTACCGCGGAGAAAAGTACATCCCAGCCCGTCAGAAGATAGGCGGCAAGGAAGATCCCAAAAGACAGGGGATAGGTGAACCAGGACGCTCCGCCGGCATGAGCCGCCATGCCGAAGATGAAGAGAGCCATCCCCAGTCCCTGTAATCCCCGGCGAAGGGGGATCCGTAGAGGAGCCTTTGCTTCCTTTTCCCCGGAAGAGACCCTGGCCCCCGGTTCAATATCCCGTATAATCCGGGACACCTCTTTGGTAACCCCGGACATTGAGGTCTTATCCGCAACCTCAATGGTTATCTTCCGGGATACAAAGTCGAAGATTGCCGCGGTAACCCCGTCAATAAGCCGTACCTGTTCTTCAATTTTTCCCGCACATGCCGGGCAGCAGGGGCCGGAAAGGTACATAATCTGTCGGCCCAGTCTGTTTCTATTCACTGACATGGAGAAGCCCCTGAGCAAAAATAGTTCTAACGTGTTCGTCGTCCAGAGAGTAGTAGACCACTTTCCCATCCCGCCGGTACTTGACCAGTTTGGTCTGCCGCAGGGCCCGGAGCTGGTGAGAGATAGCGGACTTTGTCATCCCCAGGAGGACCGCAATATCACAGACGCACATTTCCGAATTCAGCAGGGCGGAGAGAATCTTGACCCGGGTAGAATCTCCGAACATCTTGAAGAGGTCCGCCAGCACCATTAGCTGTTCTTCATCGGGCATCTGTTTTCGTACCTCCGCCACTACCTCTTCGTGGATAGTACTGCAGTCACAGCGATCAAAATCCGGCGTATATTCGCCCATAACATCCTCCGAAAAATGATTGAACAATTGATTATCTGTTCAACTATAATATACTGTCTCCGGAGAAAAATATCAAGTTTTTTCAAGAAATTTTTGAAATACCGGGACCTTTTCAAAGTTCCTGATTTTGGGAAAATCTTCCATAAAAAAACGAAAATGTTCTAAATACGGACGCCGGGACAAGCTGGGACACGATTGTCTGGTCCTTTGCCACTTTTTATGGTAAGATTACTCCCAATAATACGAGGCAGTTCCAAAATGTCGAATTTTGGAACCGGCTGCGGATAAGGAGTTTCTCTAATGGAACCTGCAAAACGGGACCCTCAGGCCCCGAAATTTCTTGAAATTGTCATCAAAGACAGCAGCGGCAAAGTCTGGAATACCGTTTATGCCCAGGCGAAGGATTTTTCCACCGGCTCGGTCGGTTACTATGCCTCCGAGAAGGCCGTCAACCCTGAAAGCGGGGAACGGTATCAGTGCGGCCTGTCCTTTACCCTCATAGGGTCCAAACCGGGGAAATAGCGCCCTTCCGTATTTCCTACATTCCCGTAGTAAAGGAATAGAATCCTACATTTTTGTCTATCTTTAGGGAAGGGAGGGAGGGGTTCAGTCTTTTCGCCGCCTTGGGGCAAAATACCAAACGTTAATTCCTTATAATACATAGATTTAGCAGTCGTATAAATTCTTCCGTAAAAGGTTTTGCTTGGCATAGTCCATGCTATATATATAGCGAAGCATTCTAATTATACGGAGGATTGTATGAGTTATTGTTGTTCTGACGATTGCGGCGGGCTGGACTTTACCAAAACACCCGTGGCCGAAATCTACGGTTCTAATTGTTTTTCCAATGCCGTAATGCGGGAAAGGCTGCCCAAGAATATCTACAAGGAAATTCTGGCGGTTCAGAACGGCGAAAAGGAACTAACCCTGGAAGTTGCCGAGGTGGTGGCCGCTTCTATGCGGGAATGGGCCATTGCCAAGGGGGCCTCTCACTATACCCACCTTTTTCAGCCGCTTACGGGGCTGACGGCGGAAAAGCACGATTCCTTTATTGCCCCCACCGGGGAAGGCAAGATATTAATGGAATTTTCCGGGAAAGAGCTGATCAAGGGCGAGCCCGATGCGTCGAGTTTTCCTTCCGGGGGGCTGCGGGCTACCTTTGAAGCCCGGGGTTATACTGCCTGGGATGTAACCAGTCCCGCCTTCCTTAAACAGGACCGGACCGGAACCACTCTTTGCATTCCCACGGCGTTTATCAGCTACTACGGTCAGGCCCTGGACAAAAAGGTGCCCCTGCTTAAATCCATCGACGCCCTCTCTAAGCAGGCGGTCCGGGTACTCCGGGCCCTGGGGAATAATACCACCAAACGGGTCTTTACCACGGTGGGGCCCGAGCAGGAATACTTCCTGGTGGATAAGGGTTTCTACGACCAGCGGCCGGATCTGATGCTTACGGGCCGGACCGTGTTCGGTGTTCTTCCCGCCAAGGGCCAGGAGATGGAGGATCACTACTTCGGCGCCATTAAGGAGCGGGTTGCCGACTTTATGCGGGAGTTGAACTACGAACTGTGGAAGGTGGGGATCCCCGCCAAGACCCAGCACAACGAGGTGGCCCCTAATCAGTTTGAAATTGCTCCGGTCTACGCCAACGCCACCGCCGCGGTGGATGCCAATCAACTGGTAATGGAGACCATCCGCAGTGTAGCCCGGCGCCACGGTATGGAGGGCCTGCTCCACGAGAAGCCCTATGCAGGGGTAAATGGCAACGGAAAACACAACAACTGGTCCATGGGAACCGACGATGGAATCAATCTTTTCGATCCCGGCGAGAATCCCGAATCCAACGCCCGGTTTCTCCTCTTTGCCGCCGCAGTGGTGGAGGCGGTGGATCGCTATGCCCTGTTGATCCGTTCTTCCGTAGCGACAAGCGCCAACGATCACCGGCTGGGGGCCAACGAGGCTCCCCCGGCCATTGTATCCGTTTTCTTCGGCGGTCCCTTAACGGAGATTCTCGACAATATTGCCGAAGGCAAATCGGGCGGGAAATCCGTGCCGGGAGAGAAAATTCAGCTTGGAGTTACCAGCCTTCCCGCTCTGCCCAAGGATGTCTCTGACCGGAACCGGACCAGCCCCTTTGCCTTTACGGGGAACAAGTTTGAATTCCGCATGGTCGGCTCTTCCCAGTCCATCGCCACGCCCAATACCTACCTGAATGTGGCGGTAGCCCAGGTGCTCTCCGAATTTGCGGACAAGCTGGAAAAAGCTTCCAGCAAGAACGAAGCTATCCAGTCCATTATTAAGGAATCCTACGGCAGGCACCGGAAAGTGGTATTTAACGGAAACAACTATTCCGATGAATGGGTCCGGGAAGCCGAGCGCCGGGGACTTCCCAACGTTAAGAATGCGGTGGACGCCCTGTCGGTACTCACCCGCAGCGAAATCATCTCCCTTTTTGAAACCCACAAGGTTCTTTCCAAAGAAGAACTGGAGAGCCGTTATCATATCTACCTGGAAAAATATTCCAAGCAGATAAACATTGAAGCGGGAGTTACCATCGAGATGGCCCGCCGGGCGATCTTTCCTGCGGCAACCAGCTTCGCGGCGGATCTGGCCCGGGATGCGGCTTCCCTGGCCGCCATCGGCGCAGTCAGCGTTCCCCAGGAAAAGCGGGCCAAACGCATCGCCGAGCTTGCCTCGGAACTTTACGACGAAACCGCAAAACTGGAGACCACCCTTTCCGAAGCTCAGGGAACCGGGGACGCCTTTGCCCAGGCTAAAGCCTACTTCGAGAAGGTCCGGCCCGCCATGGATAATGTCCGGACCAGGGGAGACGCCTTGGAGAGACTGGTCGCCAAGGAAGCCTGGCCCTATCCGGGGTATGAGGAATTACTGTTCAAGCTTTAAGCTTTCGGTCTAAAAAGAGGTGATTAGGACTGTCCGGGAGGACAGTCCTTTTTGTTAATACCATTTAGCGGAGTATTTGTAAAACCCGCGCCTATTTTCTTCCCCAAAAAACCGTAAAGGCCGAAACGGCAAGAAATACGATCCCGGCAGCAATTACCGTCACAGCTCCGACAGGCAGATCCAGGACCCAGCCCAGGAAGAGGCCCGCAGCGGAAAAGAGTCCCGAAAAAACACAGCCCGCCAGCATCATACCTGCAAGGCTCCGGGAGAAATAACCCGCGGTTCCCGCAGGCAGGGTAAGCATGGCGATGACCATGACGATCCCCACAAATGTCTGGAGCAGCACAACCGCCAGGGCGATTACCGTAAGGAGGACCAGAAACAACACATCCACGGGAACCCCCCGGACCCGGGCAAACTCCTCGTCGAAGGCGGAGGCCTCAAGCTGGGGATAAAAACGCCATGTCAGCAGCAACACCGCCGCATCAAGAATCCCCAGGAGAATCAGATCCCGGCTTGAGATGATCAGAATATTACCGAAAAGATAGCTTGACGGATCCGTGTAGCCCGCGGTCTTCGCCATGAAAAGAACCCCTACGCTCATGCCTATGGCCCAGATGGCGTTAATTACCGTATCTTCCCGCTGTTTCGCCCTAAGGGACACAAGGCCGATGACAAGGGCCGAAAGCGCCGCAAAGATAAGGGCCCCCGCTATGGGAGGAAAACCGGGAACCAGGTTTGAAGCCGAAAGGTAGAGGGCCATGCCTATGCCCCCCAGTACCGCGTGGGACACGGCCCCGGCAAGGCCTGCAATCCGGCGCACCGTTACGATGGAGCCGAGGCAGCCAAAGAGCACCGAGGAGAGAAGCCCCGCCAGAAGGGCGTTTCTGAGGAAGGGAAACCCTGGATCCAGAAGGGCGCCGGCAAAATCCGTCATAACTCCTCCTCAAAACAGTCGTCCCCGGGAATGTCCTCCCCGTGGATTATCCGGGAAACCGGACCGCCGCTGTGGGAACGGCTTGAAGGTTCCGCCGTTTCGGTACGGTGCTGTACAATACCGAAACGGCCGGGTCCTTCCCAGTTCCCCATGCAGAGAACCCGGCCGGTCAGAGCCGATACAAAACCCGTATCGTGGGTAACGATGAGGACAGTGGTCTTCCCCTTGAGTTTTCCCAGGGATTTGAAAAGCCGGTTTTCGCTTTCGGCATCCATGTTGGCGGTGGGTTCGTCCAGTACCAGGAGTTCCGGCCTTGCCGCCAGGGCCCGGGCCACCAGGACCCGCCGCCGCTGTCCGCCGGAGAGGGCGGTGTAGGATCTTTCCGCCAGGTCTTCAATTTCCGCCTGTTCCAGGGCTTCCTGTACCGCGGCCCGGTCTCCGGCGCCGCAGGCTCCGGAGAGGGGACGGAGCCGTCCCATTCTGACTACCTGCCGTACTGTAATCGGAAAGGCCCTGTCCACCGGAACCTGCTGGGGCACGTAGCCTACCCGGTCCAAAACCTGCCCCGGACCGGTACGGAGGGCGGTTCCAAAGAGTTCCACGGTTCCGCTTCCGGGCTGTTCCAGTCCCAGAAGCAGTTTAAGTACCGTGGTCTTCCCGGAACCGTTGGGCCCTACCAGGGCGATAAATTCACCTTGATGGATGTGAAAGCTGGCGGCTTCCAGAACCTTTACCGGTCCGTAAGAAAAAGACACCCGGTCAAAGCGGAGTACCATCTTCCGGTCCACCGGGTGACGGGGATGAACAGAACCGGTCATTACCGCACCGCCGCCGGGCCGCCGCCGGAGGAGAGGGATTTCGCCAGGGTTTCCCCCATGACGCGGATATTGGCAAGCCAGTCCGGCGACAGGGGGTCCAGGGGAACCGTTTCCATGTTCAGGGCGGCAGCCAGAATTTGGGCAATTTGCAGGGGAAACTGGGCCTGGACAAAGATCGCCGCCGCCCTTTCCTGCCGGGCCTCTTCCATCAGTTTTCTCAACATCCGGGGAGCAGGCTCCTTACCGCCGGTCTCCACCGCCTTCTGGATCAAACCGAACTCGTCCAAAAAATAACCAAAACTGGGATGATACACCAAAACCGTCCTTCCCCGCAGGGGGGCAAGCTCCGTCCGCAGGGTATTGTATTCGCCGTCAATGTCCCTCAGCAATGCATCATAGTTTGTCCGGTACAGGGCCGCCCCGGAGGGATCAATGTCAATCAACACATTCAGAATATGGACCGCCATAATCTTGGCGGGACCTGAACCGAGCCAGGTATGGCGGTCAATGTGCCCGTTGCCGGCGCGGGTCTCATCTTCATCCTCATGATCCTCCAAGGTTCTGAACCGCACCCCTTCGGTACCGTCGATAATCAAAAGACCGGGAAAGAGGGCCGCTATCTTAGGTTTAAGGCTAATCTCAAATTCCGTTCCCGAGAGCAGCCAGAAAGCGGCCCCGGTAAGATCCGTCATTTGCCTGGGACTAGGTTCATAATTGTGGGGATTCTGCCCCGGACCAGCCAGGACCGTAACCGGAAACCGGCCGGCGGCGATACGTTCAACAAACCAGCGCTGGGGAAGGATACTCACCACCGCAACAGGTCCTGCCGGCGGAGTTTCCCGGCCAGTACAGGAAACCAACAGGCCAAAGACAAACATCGAGACCGCCGCAAGAAGATTGATCCGCAAATACGCCGTACCTTACCGGGGCCCCGGGGTGATCTTTCCGTCCATATCCCAAAGATCCTCCCAGCCCTTAGCGCCGGGCCAGAGAAAGACCTGTCCCTTAACCAGCCGGCAGTTCCGCTCCGCCTTTTTCACCGCCGCCATCTCCGCCTCCGTCAGAGGATCCGAAAGTACGGAACGGAGATTACTCTGATAATTTTTTTCATGTACCGAGAAAGGAATGGGGATACTGCCCCGCTGAACCGCCCATTTAAGACAGACCAGGGCGGGATGTATCCCGTGGGCTTCGGCTATGGCGGCAATCTCCGGCTCCTCGGTATCGGCATAGTCGCCGGGAGATTTGTCCCGGCCGGGCCGGTTGGGGGAACCAATGGGGCTGTAGCCGATCACGGTAATCCCCGCTTTGACACAGTAATCAAAAAGTTCCTGCTGCTGGAAACAGGGATGCTGCTCCATCTCAATCAGGGCAGGCTTAATCCTGCACCGGGGCAGCACCGCCTCAAGTTTGGGGATGGTCATGTTGGACATGCCCAAATGTTTTGCCAGCCCCATATCGCAGATCCTCTCCATCTGAGTCCAGACCGTCATAAAGGCGTCCGGCGAGAAGGGGACTGAACCGGGATTACGGGTTTCCCCATCGCAGCCCGGGGCGTGGTAGTTGGGAAAGGGCCAGTGGACAAAGTAGGCGTCCACATAATCCAGCCTGAGATCCTTGAGGGTCTGCGCCAGGGAGAGGAGCACATCCCCCCGGCCATGCATGTCGTTCCATACTTTGGAATTGATGAAAAGCTCTTCCCGCTTTACCGTTCCCGCCTTAAAAGCCTCCTCAAAGACCTGGCCGATGAGATCTTCGTTGCCGTAGACCGAAGCGCAGTCAAAGAGCCGGTAACCAAAGCGGATCGCCCCGGCCACCGCCGCGGAAACCTCCGGGGGGGCGTACTTGTCCGACCCGAAGGTTCCCATGCCTATGCAGGGGATCTTGCTCCCTGAGGACAGGGTGAATTGCGGGACCGCTCCGGGATCTACTGAATCAGCCATATACTCTCCTCACGCCATCCCCTTTTTCGGTACGGACGCGGAATTGTACCAAGCCCCCTCCGTACGCGGGAGGTTTTCATTTCAGCTCTTCATCGGCGCAGACCGCCACCTTGCCGCACTGTCCCCCGGCCATAAGCTTATATGCGTCATCGGCCTTTTCCAGGGGAAAACGGTGGGTTACCAGCGCATCGGGGTGGATCTTCCAGCGGACCAGCTCCTCCACCAGGTTTTCCATAAGCCAGATACTGGTTACCCAGCTGCCGTAGATGCTCTTTTGGGGATGGATGATGTCCGGGCTGGGGTTGAAGTTTACGGTATTCCCCTCCCCCACAAAGGCAATCTTACCCCACTGCCGGGCGGCCCGGATCGCAGTCTGCCGTCCGGGATCGCTGGCGGAAGCGTCGAAGGACCGCTCCACTCCGTTGCCGCCGGTAAGGTCCCTGACCTCGTCCACATTATTGGGACCGGCAAGTAATACGGCGTCCGCCAGATTCAGTTTCTTCGCCAGGTCGATGCGGTAAGGGTTGGACTCAATGCCGATAAGCTTCTGGGCCCCCATGGCCCTGCAGAGCATCAGGGCGGCAAGTCCCACCGGACCAAGGCCCACGACCAGTACATTATCCGCGCCGCTGACACCGACCTTGTAGATTGCCTCGTAGACCGTACCAAAACCGCAGGCTACCTGGGCGCCGTCGGCATAACTTAACGCACCGGGAAGTTCCACCAGATCCTTTTCGTCGCAGAGGATGTATTCCGCCATGCCGCCGTCCCGCTGCCAGCCGTAGGCCGCCCGCAAAGGGGAGGAGCAGGAGATCATATAACCCATGCGGCAGTCATGGCAGACCCCGCAGCCGGATATATGATACACAATCACCCGGGAACCTTTCTTAAAACGCCTGATTCCGGGACCTTCTTCCACGACCTGTCCGCAGGGCTCATGTCCCGCAATAACATTCTGGTATCCTTCGGGACCTTTCCCCAGATGTTCCCGGTAAATGGCCCTGATATCGCTGCCGCAGATGGTACAGGCCTTCATCTTGACCAGCACCTGTCCGTGTCCGGGGACTGGAACCGGGACATCTTTCAAAACCACCGTACTGTTTCCGGGAAGGTAAGCGCCCTTCATTGTTCCCTGCATAATCTCCTCCTAAGCCTGGGTTCCGCTGAATTTTTGTGCCTATGCGCGGCGGGCATATTTCTTCATATCAAAATAGACCGCGACGATTATTATAGCGCCTTTTACCAGTAATTGATAATAGGAATCTATCGAGAGGAAGCTCATCCCATAGTTGATAAGTCCCATGGTAAAGACCCCGATGATCATGCCCCCCATGGTTCCGACCCCGCCGTTCTGGGAAACCCCGCCCACGGTAACCGCGGCGATGGCGTCCAGTTCCATGCCGTTGGCGGTGAGGGCGTTGGCCAGGCCGAGCCGGCCCGCCTGGAGCACCCCGGCGCAGCCGTAGAGAAGCCCCGCATAGAGGTATACGCACATCAGATCCCGCTCCACGTTGATTCCCGAAACCCTGGCGGCCTGGGCGTTGCCGCCAATGGCGTAGAAATGGGTCCCCTGCCTGGTATGCTTAAGCAGTACCCAGATAACGAAAGAGATAGCCACCACATAGACGCCGAGGTAGGGAAACGAGAAGAATGCGGGACCTACGGAATTTTGAGCCAGGGCCTTAAATTCGGTGGTCAAAGAACCGACTATGGCGGCCTTGGTATAGATAAGCTGAATGCCCCGGGCAATGGACATGGTCCCCAAGGTAGCGATAAAGGGGGGAAGCCGCCCGTAAGCTACCAGGACGCCGTTGAAGAGCCCAAAGAGTCCTCCGGCCAGAATGCCCGCCACAATGGGAATAATCAGGGGAAAGGAATGGCCGTAGTAGAGGGCCGATTCATAGGTGGGAACCTGGGCAAAGGAAGCCGCCACCGAAGCGGTAAGACACACCACATAGCCGATAGAAAGGTCTATCCCCTTGGTGATGATGATCATCCCCACCCCCAGCGAAGCAAAAGCCCTGACCGCTTCCGCTATCACGAGAGTTTTAATTGAAGCCCAGCTCAGAGCCTGACCCTTTGTAAGGATCGCCAAAACAAAAACCAGAAAAACAAAGGTAAAGAAGGTGGTATACTTGCTTAAATACTGCTTGAAATTTTTCATCACATATCTCCCTTACGCAAATTGAGTGGCAAAACGCATAATAGCTTCCTGGGTGGCTTCTTCCCTCTTGAGGGCGCCCGTAAGCCGTCCCGCGCAGAGTACCAGAACCCGGTGGCTCATGCCGATAAGTTCCGGCATTTCACTGGACACCATGATGATAGCTTTACCCTGCTTTGCCAGCTCCGCCATAATCGTATATATCTCATACTTGGCCCCTACGTCGATGCCCCGGGTTGGTTCATCCATGATGAGAATGTCCGGCAGGGTCATAAGCCAGCGGCTGAGGATCACCTTCTGCTGGTTTCCGCCGGAAAGATTCTGAACCAGGGTGCCCATGCTGGGGGTTTTGGTTTTAAGCTGTTGATTCTGTTTAAGGGCGACCTTATTTAATGTCCTATGATCCAGCAGGCCGATCCGGGTCGTATAGTTCTCCAGGGAGGCGATGGAAGTATTGGCGGTAACGTCCATCAGGGGAAAGATGCCGGAATTACGGCGATCCTCGGTAACCAGGGCCAGCCCGGATTGTATAGCGCATTGGGGGGTGATCTTTTTTAGAGGTTTTCCGTGGACCAGCACCTCTCCGCTTTCTACCGCCCTGACGCCGAAAATGGCTTCCACCAGTTCCGTCCGCTGGGCCCCCACGAGCCCCCCGATGCCAAGGATCTCCCCCTTGTAGAGTTCAAAGCTTATATTTTTGAAGGACCGGGGATTTGCAGCGCTCAGGTTCTTAACTTCAAGGCATATCTCCCCGATCTCGGATTCTACCGGGGGAAAACGGTGGGTAGTGTCCCGGCCCACCATGAGGGATATAAGCCTATCTCCGTTTAATTCCTTTACCGGGTAAGTGCCGATTACCCGTCCATCCCGCATAACCGTCACGGAATCGGCAATTTGAAAGATCTCTTCCATCTTGTGAGATATGTATATGATCGCTACCCCTTTGGAACGGAGGTCCCGGATAATCTCGAAGAGGTGGGCGACTTCATTTTCCGTTAAAGAGCTGGTCGGTTCATCCATAACCACCACCTGGGCGTTATAGGAAACCGCCTTGGCTATTTCACAGCCCTGCTGGTGGCTAATGGAGAGGCTGCTCATCTTGGCCGCAGAATCGAAATTAAAATTGAGCCCCTCCAGCAGGGTCTTGGTATCCCGGAACATCTTTTTGTGATCGATAAGGCGCAGCTTATTAACGGGTTCCCGGCCCAGCCAGATATTCTGGGCGACTGAACGCTGGGGAACATTAGACAGTTCCTGGTGTATCATCGAAACCCCTGCGGCCATGGCGTCGGCGGCGCTGTTAAACGTACATTCTTTACCATTGAGGATTATCTTTCCCTCGTCCATCTTGTAAATACCGAAGAGACACTTCATCAGCGTGGACTTCCCGGCGCCGTTTTCCCCCATCAGGGCATGTACTGTCCCGGGCAGGACCTTAAAATCAACATTGTCCAGCGCAAGGACCCCGGGAAACTGCTTTGTAACTCCCATCATCTCAATGACATAAGATGTATCTGCCATTACTTCTCCAAATGACGCTCCCCGTCCTGAGGCCGGGTGTTGTCCTTATAACGAACGCTTTTAAAGTACAAAAGTACAGTTTGAAAGCATACCAACAACGCTGTCCGGAAAATTTTGTTTCCGGACAGCGCTGCTTTTTATAACCGGCCTAAATGCTAAAAGGCGGGGGAATGTAAAATCCGGTTTTACATTCCCCGGAAGTCTCCCGCCGCGGAACGGCGGGGCTCAACGACGCGTTATTTTACGTTGGCCTTATAGTAATCTGAATCTTTTGTTACCGGAACAAAAGGAACCAGGTAGCACTGTCCGATGATGGCGGCATCATTGGCCGGAGCTTCATCGATTGGCGCGGTAGCCGCGGGAGTTCCGCCGGCGGCATTTCCTGTTTTGTAGGCGCCGGTCGCCAACTGATAGATCACATCAAAGGCTGCCGAAGACTGACCCACGGCGTCCTGCAGGACTGTGGCGTAGAGTTTGTTCTCCTTCATGGAGTTGAGGGCTTCCCCGGTAGCGTCAATCCCCAGGACCGGAACGGTAAGGATCGTACCGTCGCTGGCGTTACTTTTGGTAAAGCCGTTCTGTATCAGGGATTCCACCGCGCCCAGGGCCATGCCGTCATTCTGAGCGGCCACGACATTAAATTTTCCCCGGTAAG
The DNA here is from genome assembly GCA_031276965.1 of Treponema sp. Taxonomy (GTDB): domain Bacteria; phylum Spirochaetota; class Spirochaetia; order Treponematales; family Breznakiellaceae; genus JAISMC01. Next base: position 25,195 of record JAISMC010000051.1, on the reverse strand, counting down.
CGCCGATCCATGCATCCATCTTCTGCTGGGATTGATCGGGGGTCCAGTTCGCCGTGTCCCGGGCTACGATATTAACGGTGTATCCCCTGTTTTTAAGTTCCGAAAGGAGCCCCGCTTCCCGGTTAATCTGGGCGGGATGACCCAGCTGCCCCAGGATGAGGAGCATGTTCAGCGCCTTGCCGGGAGCCTTATCGGGATACTTGTCGAAGTAATCGGCGATGATCTGGCCCTGGAAGCGCCCGCCCACAAATTCGGGGGAAGATGCGTAGAAGAAATTTTTTCCCACCTTGAGGGCCGCCACCGTGGGCTGAATATTGGAATAGGCCGCAGCTCCGCCCCGTTCGGCAATAAGCTGATTCATCTGCTCGGAAAGTTCCGAAACACAGGGGATGATCACAAAGTACTTGTAGCCCTGGTTGAGCAGCGTTTGAAGCTGAGTAAGCTGGGTGGCGCCGTCACTCCGGGCGTCCTGAACGTTCAGATCTACCCCTTTTGCGGCGGCCAGTTTCCGCACGCTTTCGGAATAATCCTTGAGAAACTGCTCGTCCATATTCCGCATAAGCAGGGCAATCTGCACCTTACCCCCGGCCTGTCCGCCCGGCTGCTGTCCACCGCCTGCGGCGAATACCAGCGCGGAAACCGCGAAGAGCGTTACAAGCATTAACGCAATCTTTTTCATATTCTGTCCTCCATCGTTCTTTTTCGATCCTTCGGATCGTTCAGAGAATTGTACCCTTCCTTTTTTGTCCCGTATAGTTAATTTTTTATGGAGTATGGTAAAAAATTTCTTTTTTGAGGTTATATGAACTATACTCCGGCGTCCTGTTCCCGGACCTTGACGGCGGCAGCTGCCGAAGCCGCCCATGGCCCTTTTTGACCGGTTTTTCCAAGGGTTAATTTCAAAACAACCAATTTTGAAATCAGCTCAAACATCAGAAAACACAAGGTTCGTTTTGAACAAGCCGATCGGCCATGGACCCCCCCAAGGGTTTTTTCTGTACGATGAAGTCCATGGCCAAAAGGAGGACCGTTATATTGCTATCGGATACGCCAAAGGGCTTGTTTTATTCGCAGTGGGGTCTAATATCCAAGGACCCGCCTTTCGGCGAGGGATCTTCAGGGCGGGGAGGTTCATTGTTTCTTGAAAAACCGCTTAAACAGGTCTGCGAAAAAATCTTTCCGGCGGCCGTACCTTCCGGCAAAGTCCCTGGCCGCATCGGAAAGGGAATACTTTCCGTGTTTTTTTTTCAGCATATCCCAGTACTTTACGATCCAAACATAGAGATCGCTGGGACTTCTTCCCTGAAAATGCGTATAGAGCCGTTCTTCCTTGATAATCTGAACGATAGGCTCGTAGACATTATTATACCAGGAAACCAGGGCGTCGGAGAAGGGGATCTCCCCGGTTACCTTTTGGTTAAGATAGTATTTATGTACCAGGATATGATTGTAGATTACATCGTAGCGGCCGGGAGCGCTGAAATCCATATCGTAACAGCCGGTCAGTTCTCCGAATTTGGTTTCCTCGTAAAAGGTTTCCTTTTCCTTTTGCAGCAGGGCATCCCGCAGTTCGTCCACGGTCATATCCGGGGAGATCCGGATCTCGCTGGAAAGGCTGGTAACTTCGGCGTCGATGGACTCCATGCCCTGGGTCTTTGCTACGGAAACCCGGTGATTGCCGTCCCGTACAAAATAAACTCCCCCGATTTCATAAAGCTGAATCGGAGGCAGGATGATAGACCGGTGATGGGCTTCGTCCACCCGTTCCCAGCGGCTGCGGAGATGATCCGAATTGGGGAGAAAATATTTGTTAAAGTCCCGGTACCGGCCTTCGCTTCCCACGATCAGGCTGATGGGTATTACCTGCATGCCCTTATACGATTGGTTTTTGGGTTTCAGTATCTCTTTTACCGTATTGAAAGACAGAAGCCGGTCCCGGTCCAGATGCATAAAGTGCTGTATCCTGGAAAAGACCGCCTTGATCCGCGCCTTGGAAAAATCTTCCGCTACCTGCATTTTTAAAAAGCTGTTCATCGTACCATATCCTGCGAAGCCGTTCTTTCTTCCGTATCAATAATGTAATGGCTGTAGGCGTTTATCACCACAGTATCCTCATATCTGGTGCTCCGCACATCCCCGTGATCGTACAGATGAATGTGGCCGTGAACCAGATACCGGGGCCTGAAGATGCGCATAAACCACAGGAAAACCTTAAAGCCCCGGTGACAGGGATCCTCCTTGTCGTGAATGCCCCTGGGGGCGGCGTGGGTAAGGAGCAGATCCAGAAAACGGCCCCGGAAGATCCGGTTGATGATCAGGGCGGGAAGAAGCCTGATAATCTCCATCAGCATCCCCAATTCGGTGTACTGATTCTCCCCTTTGTTGTACATCATGGATCCCCCCAGCCCCGCAATGATCAGCCCCTCCTCCCGCTTTACCCTGGACCCCACGTGGACGGCCCCTGCGCCGGGCTGCAGCCCGTAATCGTTCCGCAGGGAATCGCCGCCGGGACGGACAAAACGGTGGAACCCCCTGAGGTTATGATTGCCGAATACAAAGAAGAGGGGCCTGTTAAGGCTGGAGACGATGAATTCCAGGTAGTCCAGGGGAAGGTCGCCGGCGCTGAGAACCAGATCCATATCGGAAAAACGTTCCCTGATAGAAGCGGAGTATACCAGGGGATCAATTTGATCCGACACGCAGAGAATTTTCATGAACGCCGCTTGGTTTCTTTAAGCTCCACGTGTTGCAGCATCTCCTGAAGTTTTTCCTTGTTATACAGTTCCAGAGGCCGGGAATTGGCAAATTCCTGGGCGGACCGGGAAAAGCCGGAACTGGTTACCGCCGCCCCCTGGATCATGTTCTGGGCCTTGGTATCGTCCAGCAGGGCCCGGAGCTGGGGCTCCTCTACCATTTCGGGCATGCGGTAAAACCGTAGCAGCCGGGGCATCTTGCGGGCGTTCTTCCATTTGGCGGAATCATTTTCGACGGCGATGAGCTCGCAGCCGTTGGGAATGGATTTAGACCCCTTTACCTGGAGGGCCATGGCCTGGACGGCAATGGCGCTGCAGAGTTCGATAAATTCCTGCTGGGACGAGGTAAGATAATCCTTCATTTTGTCGTCGGAACGGAGCTCCTGGTACTGGGAAAGCTTTTCCCCCACATCCCGGAAATTCTTCTTTATCGCATAGATCTTGTCCCATTGGGCGATGGCTTTGTCCAGTTCCCGGTTTTTTTCGTAGCACAGGGCCAGGAAATAGCGGGCATAGAGGGCATCCTGGCTTGATTCGTCGGTGATGGCCCGCACGGCCCGGTCGAATTCGGGAATCGCCTTATCCGCCGCTTTAAGGGCCATATAGCAGCCCCCCCGTTCCACCAGGGCCTTTATCTTAAACTGGGGATCCCGGGCGGCCTTTTCAAAGGAACCTATGGCGATAGTATAATCCTTGGAATCTTTCTGGAGCTTCCCCAGGTAGTAGTAGGCCTGGGCATTGTCGGGCTGAGCCTTTAGAGCGCTTTCCAGTTCCGCCCTGGCTTCGCCCGCTTTTTTTTCCTTGTAGAGCATAACCCCCAGCTCGTAATGGATCTTGCCGTCCTTGGGGTTCAGCTCCGCGGCTTTTCTAAGGTAGTTTGCCGCCATATCCGTGCGGTTGCGTTCGGAAAAAAGCTTCCCCGCCCAGTAGTAATATTCCGCCTTGTTGGGGGCCAGTTTTATCAGCAGGAGATACTCCTTTAAGGCCTCTTCGGGCTGATTAAAACGGATAAAGAGCTGGGCTAAATTCTGCCGAAAATCTAATTCGGGGATGTGGTGTTCCAGGATACCGATTTGGTTAACCGCCTTGAATTCCAGCAGGGCCAGTTCGGCCTTGCCGTCTGCCAGATAGGCCTTTCCCAAATAGTAGTGGGCTTCGGCGTTCCGCTGATTCCTGGCGATGATGGCCCTGGCAGACTTAATGGCGGTTTGGATTTTGCCCCGCTTAATGAGATCCGCCAGGGCATCCACCCGTTTGGGGACGGCCAGGGATCTGACTACAAAGAAGACCAGAAATCCAATGCCTACACCGAGGATAATAATGGCAGCGATAATCAAAGTCATGACTTTTTCCGTTCTTCAGACTATATTATATATGAAGATTAATTGCTTTAATCCGTTCTGTCAAAGCCCAGGGAGTGATGTACGATGAAAAAGCCGGTATTATGGATGATCCTGACCCTTTCCGCCTCTCTTGTTCAGGCTCAAAACGCCTTTGTCCGGGGAGAAGAGCTTTTTCTGCGGAATAAGCCCCAGGAAGCCGCGGCGTTCCTGGAAGCTTCCCTTGGCGAGGACCCTTCGAATATCAAGACCTTTCTCTACCTGGGCATTGCCTATCAGCAGCTGGGACGGCTTGACGAGGCGGTGGCGGTGTACCGCAAGGCCCTGCCCAAGGCGGGGAACGAAACCGCCCGGGTTGCCTATAATCTGGGCAATGTTTATACCATGAAGGGGAATACCGCCCTGGCGGAGCAGTACTATACCCAGGCCATCGAGACGGATTCGTCCTATGCTTCGGCCTACCTTAACCGGGCCAATGCCAGGGTAAGTGGGGGAACCCTCAGAGAGGCAGCCGCCGATTATGAGCAATACCTTACTCTGGAACCCCGGTCTCCGAAACGGCCCCAGGTAGAAAGGCTCATCGCCTTTATTTTGGAGGAATTTGCCGCCGAAGAACGGCAGAAGCGGCTGGCGGAGGCGGAAGCCCAGGAGGCGGCGGAACGGCGGAAGCGGCTGCTGGACGAGGTTTCCGCCTCCCTGCAGGCTAATCCCGATGACGCCCAGGGGGTTTCCGCCGGTTCGGAGGATGTACTTGAGTACGACGGAGAATTTGAATTAGATTGAAAACGGAAACATTTTCAAATTATCAGATTTTGAAAACAGTTTGATGAACAGCATAAACAGGGAATTGTTTAATTCCGGGGTCTATTGCCGCTTTTTACCGGCGCCGTCAGCCCGGGATTCCCCCGCGAGGGGGTTCTTGGATACCGGACCCCACAATGAATGAGAGGCAGCATGGGTAAGGGACTTTTGCTTAAAATAGGCGCCGGTATTTTTGCGGCCGCCCTGGTGCCGGGCATCGTGTTTTTTGCGAAAAAAAGCGGCGGCGCGGCGGCGGCCCGTGCCAATACCCTTACCATCGCCCAGGACTATATTGACCGGGGCGAGTATCAGCGGGCCCTGGATTTGTTAGACATGCTGCTGATCGAGAATATCAAAGACAAGAAGGCCCAGGCTCTGCGCGGCGAAGCCCTTAAGCTGCTCCAAGGCGGCGGCCAATTGGACATAGCCGGCGCTGACCCCGCAAAGGAAACCCCGGCGGCGGATTCTGCAGAAAAGGCGGCGGCGGAAACCGGGGATGCCGCAGCGGAATCCCTGGCCGCCGCCAAGGCCGAAGCGGCCCGCCGCAAGGCCCAGGAAGCGGAACTGGCCAGCCGGTCCCAGGCAATACAGGCCCAAATGCAGGCGGTAAATGATCTCCTCTCCCAGGGACGGGCCGCGCTGGAGCAGAGGGACTATCGGGCCGCCGCCGCCAGTTTTCAGGAGGCCCTTTCCCGGCTGCCCCCGGGGGAGAGCCGTTTTGAGGCTCAGACCTGTACTAATATAGCCGGAATCTACTACGACGCCTATGTTCGGGATCCTAATGGTTCTGACAGCCAGGAGGCCGTCCGGGAAACGGCTTCCTATGCCCGGCGGGCTGCGGAGAAAGATCCCTCCCTGGCGCTCCCCCACTATACCCTGGGCAGACTGAACCGGGATCTTCAACAGTGGGACAATGCCGCCGCCGAATTAAAGGAGGCGGTACGGCTTGAACCGGATAATTACCTCTACTCCTACGATCTGGGCAGGGCTTATTTTCATAATAGAAATCTTGCCGATGCCCGGCGCTGCTTTGAGGCCGCTGCCGGCCTGAACCCTGACTTTGAGCCTGCCTGGTATAACCTTGGGGGAACTCTCCGGGCCCTGGGGCGATCCGATGAGGCCCTTTCAGCTTTCCGCCGGGCGGTCAGGGTAAAGCCCGGTTATGCCGTAGCCCACCGGGAAATAGGCCGGGTTCTGGCATCCAAGGGAGACCACCAGGGGGCCATTACCGCCTTTATTGAGGCCCTTCAGTACAGCCCCAACGATACCGCCGCATTGCGGGAACTGGGGGCCGCCCAGAGCGCCCTCGGGGAATACGCCGCCGCAGAAACATCTTTTACCAGGGCGCTTCAGACCGCCCCCAATGACGACCAGACCAATTACAATATGGCCGTGGTCAAGATTGCCCTGGATAAGGGGGATGAAGCGGTAAGTTATGCCAGAAAGGCTGCCGAAACCGCTCCCGCCGACAAGCTCTACTGTTATACCCTGGGCCTTGCTTATGAAGCGGCGGGGAATTTTCAGGGGGCTATCGCATCTTACAATAAGGCTGTTTCCATGGATCCCCAGTATGTGCGGCCCCGGATCAATCTGAGCAGCCTTTACCTCAGCAGCGGCTATACCCAGGAGGCCCTGAACACCCTGCTGGACGCCTATCGCATAGAGCCCGGTTCCTTCGAGGTAAACAATAACCTGGGGGCGGTTTATGCCCGGCAGGAGAACTGGTCCCGGAGCATGGAGTACTACGAGAAGGCGGTGGCTTTGGATTACAACAGCGTCCCGGCGCGGCTTAACCTTGCCCGGGCCTGCGTGGGAGCGGGAGATCTGTCAAAAGCCAGGGATACCTACCAGGACCTGGTCCGTATTGTTCCGGACAACTGGGATGCCCTTCTGGAACTGGGAAAAATCTATGCAAGCCTGGGAGACGCCGATTCGGCAAAGCGCATCATCCGGAACCTGCTGACTAAAAATCCCAATTATTCCGGCAGGGCGGAAGCCCAAAAGATTCTGGCGGGACTATGAACGGCGGCGATTCCCCATCTTCCAAAAAAGCGCCGCCCCCCAGAACTGTTCAGAACTATGTCTTTGCGGTTATCCTCGTGGCGCTTTTTCTGGTGGTGTGCCGGCTCTTTGCGCCCTTTTTTACGGTTTTGCTTTGGTCCACTCTTTTCTATATTCTGTTAAGTCCCCTGCACCACCGTATAGTTAAAAAGATTGATTTTTCCAAAACCAGGGGAGCCTTGCTGCGGAATTTTTGGGCCGCTGTCTTTGCCCTGGGTACGGTGGTGATCATTCTGATTCCCCTTTTTTTTATGGCCTCTCAATTTTTACAGCAGGTGGTGGATCTGATCCGTACTGCCCGGTACCTGTTCTCTGTCAATCCGGGTACATTGACCGGCATCTTCGAAAAATTATCCGATCTGATTCGGGATCTGACCTCGGATCAGATCGTGATCAGCGCCGGGGACATTCAGCGAAGGATTCTGATAACCCTCAGTTCGAGCCTTCAGAACCTGGTACAGATGAGCAGCGGCCTTGCCCGGAATGTGGGCTCCTTTTTGTTAAGCCTGGTCCTGATGGTATTCTGCCTTTTTTTCTTTTACATGGACGGGACCTACCTTTCCCGGCTTCTCCTCCATGCCATTCCCATCAGGAAGGAGTATATTTCCGCACTGGTGGGCAAGTTTAAGGACATCACCAGGAACCTCTTTTTTGGTTATATCATCGTGGCCATCGTTCAGGCGGTGATGGCCTATATTATTTTTACTATTTTCCGCATTAAGGGCGCCCTGGTATTTGCGGGGCTTACTCTGGTCAGTGTTTTTATCCCCATCTTCGGCGGCGGCCTAATCTGGCTGCCCCTGGGAATAGCGCGGATCATCAACGGTAATGTGGCTGGGGGCGTTGTTTTTCTGATTGTTTCGGGGATCTTTATTTCAACCCTGGATAATTTTGTGCGTCCCATGTTTCTGCAGAACCGCATCCAGCTGCATCCGCTGATCATCTTCTTCGCCATCCTCGGAGGCATGCGGACCTTCGGCTTTAACGGCTTTGTACTGGGTCCCATGGTGGTGATCCTTTTTCTTACGGTCCTGGATCTCTTCCTTACGGAACACAAAATAGAACACGACTAACGGGGGAATTATGAATGCAATTATCACCGTGGTGGGTACCGATCAGGTGGGTATCATCGCCAAGGTCAGCGCTTTTCTGGCGGAGAGGAATATCAATATTGAAGATATAAGCCAGACCATATTGAGCGGTAATTTTGTAATGATGATGATGGTGGATCTTTCCCGGAGCAGCGGAGACCTTAGGGCGATCAAGGAAGAGTTTGCACAACTGGGCGCTTCCATGGGCGTATCTATCAGCGTGATGCATGAGCAGGTGTTCAGCGCCATGCACCGCATTTAGGACCGTCCCATGCTGTTTACGCCATTTGAGATACAAGAAACGGTGGACATGTTTCTCCGGTATAAGCTGGATATACGGGCCATTACCCTGGGGGTATCTCTGCTGGACTGCGCCGCCGCATCCGGAGAGGAAACCCGCAGGCGGATACGGGAAAAGCTGCTGCGGACCGCGGGCCCCCTGGTTTCCGTAGGCAGGTCCATCGAGGCGGAGTACGGTATTCCCATCATCAACAAACGGCTGGCAGTTACCCCCATCGCGCTGATTGCCGCATCCTCCGGGGACGCCGGCTATACCCCCTACGCCGAGGTTCTGGACAGCGCCGCCAAGGAACTGGGGGTTGATTTTGTGGGAGGCTTTTCCGCCCTGGTACAGAAGGGTTTTTCTACAGGCGACCTCAAGCTCATCGAGGCTATTCCCGAAGCGCTGGCTGTAACGGACCGGGTTTGTTCTTCGGTGAATGTGGCCAGTACCAAGAGCGGCATCAATATGGATGCGGTCCGCCGCATGGGAGAGATCGTCAAGGCCGCTGCGGAAAAGACCGCGGACAGGGACGGTCTGGGCTGCGCCAAGCTGGTTGTGCTCTGCAACGCCCCCGAGGATAATCCCTTTATGGCCGGCGCCTTTCACGGCCCCGGCGAGGGGGAAAACTGTCTTAACGTGGGGGTCTCCGGGCCGGGGGTAATCAAGGCCGCCCTTGAATCCCACCGGGACGCCGGCTTTGACGAAATCGCCGACATCATCAAAAAAACTGCCTTTAAGATTACCCGGATGGGCCAGTTAGTGGGGATGGAGGCGGCCCGGCGGCTGGGAGTTCCCTTCGGTATTCTGGATCTTTCCCTGGCTCCCACCCCGGAAGCGGGGGATTCGGTGGCCCGTATCCTGGAAGAATTAGGCCTCGAAGCGGCGGGAACCCATGGGACCACCGCGGCCTTGGCGATGCTCACCGATATGGTCAAGAAGGGCGGGGTCATGGCGTCTACCCACGTAGGGGGCTTTTCGGGGGCCTTTATCCCCGTTTCAGAGGATGAAGGCATGACCGCCGCGGTCCGTTCCGGCTCTATCGGCCTGGACAAACTGGAGGCCATGACTTCGGTCTGTTCCGTGGGGCTTGATATGATCGCCCTTCCCGGCGATACCAGCGCCGCCACCATCTCCGCCATAATCGCCGACGAAATGGCCATAGGGATGGTGAACAACAAAACCACCGCGGCGCGGCTTATTCCGGTGCCGGGGAAAAAGGCCGGGGACTGGGCCGAGTTCGGCGGCCTCTTGGGGGGCGCTCCGGTCATGGCGGTGAACAGCGCCGGCAGCAGCGCCTTTATCGCCCGGGGCGGCCGTATTCCCGCGCCGATCCACAGCTTTAGGAATTAGCCCGTTGCGGATTGGATGAACGGGTGAATAAACTTTGTATCCGGGTACAGAACCTCTCCTATTTCTACGACAAGGCTTCCCCCCCGGCCCTGCGGAATCTGAGCGTAGATTTCCATACCGGGACGTATACGGCCATTCTTGGAGCCAACGGTTCGGGAAAGAGTACCCTCCTCAATTGTATTAACGGCCTCTGCGTCCCGTCTCCGGGTTCGGTTTCGGTTTATGATGATGATGAAATTCTGGACCCGGCCAAGGGAGAAGATCTGGAAAGGATACGCCGCAGGGTAGCTTCGGTGATGCAGAACCCGGAGGACCAGATCGTGGCCGCCGTGGTGGAGGAGGATGTTGCCTTCGGTCCGAAAAATTTAGGGCTCCCGGAGGATGAGATCCGCCGCCGCCTGGACAGGGCCCTCAAAATTACGGGGCTTGAGGAACTCCGGAACCGGGCCCCCCGGTTTTTGTCCGGCGGTGAACAGCAGCGCCTTGCCTTGGCGGGGGCGCTGGCCATGGAGAGCGAAGTAATCGCCCTGGACGAAGCCGTTTCTATGATAGATCCCCGGGGCCGGGAAACTGTACTTGACCTGCTGGATACCCTTTCCGCATTGGGGAAGACCATACTCCACGTTACCCACTCTCTCCGGGATGCCTTCCGGGCTTCCCGCTGTCTGGTACTGTACCGGGGGAGCCTGGTCTTTGACGGCAGCCCCGGGGATTTAGCGGCGTCGCCCTCTTTGGAGGAGTGGGGGTTCCGGCTTCCCGAGTCGCTCAAGGCCCTGCGGCTCTTTTCAAAGCTTTACCCAGGTTTTTCCGCGTCTTCCCTGGAACCCGCCGAAACCGTCCGTAGTCTGATACGGTTCTGTTCCGCCGGGGAGGAGCGGGGCCTTGTTTCCACAGAACCCGCGGCGGGGAATTTCCCCGGAAGCGGTAAAACGGATGGGCCCTGTTCCTTTGATAACGGGACCGGTCCGGTCATTCAATTCGATGCCGTTTCCCACGAGTATCTCCGGGGGACTCCCTTTGCCGCAGCGGGACTTTCGGAGTGCATCTGCCGTATCCCCCGGAATGCTTCGGTGGTTCTTATCGGGGCCAGCGGCTCGGGGAAATCGACGGCGCTGAAGCATATCAACGCCCTGCTGCTCCCCACCGAAGGCCGGGTCTTGGTCTTTGGAAAAGATACCCTGGACAGAAAAACGAATCTCCGGAATCTGCGTTCTAAGGCGGCCCTGGCGGTTCAGAACCCGGAGAGCGCCCTTTTTGAAACCTATGTGGCCGACGATGTGGCCTATGGTCCCCGAAACGCCGGCCTTGCCGGACAGGATCTGTCCGTCCGGGTAAGGCGGGCCATGGCGGAGACGGGGCTACCCTATGAACAGTTTGCCGACCGGGAAACCGGCGCCCTTTCGGGAGGGGAGAAGCGGCGGGCCGCCCTGGCGGGGGTGCTGGCCATAGACAGTGAGATCCTTCTGCTGGATGAACCGGCGGCGGCCCTGGACGGACAAGGCCGGGAGATGATCCTCAATTTGATAAAAGAGCTGCGGCGGGCGGGAAAAACCGTGGTAAGTTCCACCCATTCCATGGATATGGCCGTATTCTTTGATCTGGCAGGCGTTATGGTGAAGGGCCGCCTTGCCGCCTTCGGCCCCCCCAGAGAGATCTTCGGCGCAAGCTGGCAATCCTCGTGGGGCTTGGACCTGCCCTGGATTGTGGCAGCGGCCAGGACCTTGGCGGAGGCGGGGATGATTCCGCCGGGAAAGGTTCCCCTTACCGCAGAGGAATTGGCGGCTCTGTTGAGCGGCTCCGGCGATGCCGTTCCGGCTAATGGAGCCTGTACAGGGACGGAAGAATACGGCAAAACTATCCGGGGCGGTCCGGGGACCGGAACAGGCCGGATTGAAGGCTTAGTTTCGCCGGTTTCCGGCAAACCCCGTCCGCGCAGGGGCCGCAGGAAGACGGGATTGGAATTTTTCAGGAACTTTGGTTTCGGTCAATATCTGAACAGGCCCTCTTTGCTGCAGCGGCTGGGGACGGGGAAAAAGATAGGCCTGCTCTTTCTGTTGGGAATCCTCGCCATTGCGGGGCCTCCTCCCTTTTTCCCCTTGGGGGTCCTGATTCTGGTACTTGCCGCCGGAGCCCTGGCGGGAAAGGCGGGACCCGGACACCTGCTCCGGGGAATGATTCCGGCGCTGCCCTATATCGGCCTCATCTTCTTCATCCAGTTGTTCTTTCCCCGGCCCCAGGATACCAGCAGAGTCCTCTTTACCCTGGGGGCTTTTTCCTTTACCGCCGGATCAGTCCTCAGGATCATCTTTCTGTTCTGCCGGTTGGGGGCTCTCATGGCGCTGCTCTCTCTCTATACTGCGGTAACCACTCTGGAGGCATCGGTTAATGCGGTTAAACGGGGACTTGCCCCCCTTTCCCGGCTGGGGATACCCGCCGGAGACATAGCTCTGGCCATTGGCATTGCCCTGCGTTTTATACCGGCGCTGACCGGAGAGGCCGAGCGGATAGTAACGGCCCAGTTATCCAGGGGCAGCGGAAAAGGCCGCATCAGAACCGCCATGACCATGGTGGTTCCCCTGCTGCTGCGGGCGCTGGAACGGTCCGAAACGCTGGCTAAGGCGATGACGCTCAGGCTTTATCCGGCCGCTTCAAAGAAGACCGGAAACGGCGCCCGTCATCCCAAGCGTGTGGATTAAAAGTTGAAACCGGCGGCCATACCCCACGCGGCCAGGGATCTTTACAAAAACCCCTATTATTCGTATAAATACTAAGGAAATAATAGGAATGACTCTCGGTCTTCCAATTATCAATTGATGCCGTTTCAAAACCAACCGGGTTTTGGAATTAGCTTAACTGCCGGAAAGGAGCGTACTGTGATAACCAGCCGTATTAGAAAAATAGCCATTGCCGGAGTTCTGTCGGCGGTGGTGATAGTACTTGGTCTTACCGGGCTGGGGTTTATCCTTCTTCCCTTGGGGGCCATATCCATACTCCATGTGCCGGTGATTATCGGAGCGATCCTTGAGGGGCCTTTGACGGGTCTCTTTATCGGCCTTCTTTTCGGCATTTTCAGCATAATCCAGGCCGCCCTGCTGGCGGTAAGTCCCGTGGATTTAGCCTTTCTTCATTATCCGTTTATCGCCATCGTACCCCGGATTCTGATTGGACCCGCCGCCTGGGCGGTATATGCCCTTATCAGCGGGACCTCAAGGGCAGAATCCGGAGATCCTGCGGGGTTTAAGCCCCATGTATTGAGGGAGTCCATCGGAGTTGCCGCCGCCGCTGTTACGGGAACCCTGGTCAACACAGTACTGGTCCTTTCGGCGCTGGTACTGTTCGTACCGGAAGTTACCTTCCCAATTGCCCTGGCAGTAGGCATAACCAACGGTCCGGTCGAGGCAGGCATCGCTGCGGCCATCGCCCTGGCGGTAGTCCTGACGTGGAAGCGTATACCCCGGAGAGGCGGCAAATCCCGGCTGACCCGGGAGGCGGAAAAATCCGCCGGACAAGCCGGACTGGACAAAAGGCAGGATTTTTAGTATATTCAGCCTGCTATTAAAAGGCGGATTCCGATACGCCTTTTAACATCATACGGCGCCGTACCCAAGCGGTAAGGGAGAGGTCTGCAAAACCTTTATGCGACGGTTCGATTCCGCCCGGCGCCTTTTAGTAAATCTTTGTATTATATAGACCAAGAACTTATCCCTAAATAATATGAGCCTCCGCGGAGCAGAGCTCCGCAGAGGCTCATTCGCATGGGGTCTAATACCCAAGAACCCGCCTTTCGGCGGGGGAGCTTCAGGGCGGTTAAAATGAGCAACGCTAACAAAAAATGGTAGTAGGCCCCACGGTCAAATAATTTCCTTACAGAACGAACCTCGTAAACGATGTAACGCTTACGAGATCCCCCGCCCTTCAGGGCGGGGAGGTTCATTGGAGAAATGTCTTCCGCTATTTAGGGATAAGTTCTAAAGGCATAAAGAGATTAAGGAAACCTGTCAAGGCAGCAGGAAGACCTAAAAGCCTTAAAAAGGCCCCCAGGAAGCCCAGGGCCCTTCGTAAAGCCAAGCCGGAAGCGTAATTTGACCCTAACAGGAATCGAACCTGTATAGCCGGTTTAGAAGACCGGGGCTCTATCCATTGAGCTATAGGGCCTGATACTGCTTTTCAAGCGACTTTATAAAAGCTTCAGACATATTAAAGCACGGATTCGGGGAGTTTTCATAGGCCTTGTACCGGAACCCGCAATGCAGCGCAGCTGTGATAAACACCCCGTTCGGTACGTACCCCGCTTCGCCCTCGTGCTTTATGCCGTAGCTGGTACGCAGCCTGTTAATCGCCTTTATCTTTTTTACTCGTTCAAAGACCTTGCAGAGGACCGCGAACTCCCCGGCATAAGGCTCGAAACCGCGCCTGCAGCCTTCGAGTTCCTCAAGGAATTCCCGGTATGTCTGTTCTTTGCCGAAACAGTTTTTTCCTTTCCGGTCAAGTTCAACTTTGTCTTCAGAAGGCAGTGGTCCACGGAACCCTGGGAGTTTGTTGCGCTTTGCGCACAAAACCCTTGTTCTGTTTTGCCAGTTTCGGAATGAGCCGCTGCAGGGAACGGCTTACAGGGGTTCGCAGATCAGCTTTCCCATGGATTTGTCCAGCCTGATCCGGACTTTTCGCAGGGGCTCGGAAACAAAAAAGGCTATTTGGCATATTTCGATCAAAGTTCCCAGAGCAATTTCCCCGGAGACTTCTACCGCGGCGTTCTCATCAGCATTAAGGCGGCCCAGAAGACCGCTGATCCGGGAGCCGGTTTTTTTCTGTTCATCCTCCAGACGGCGGCGAAGTTCCTCCATCTTGGCTTGTTTTTCCCCGTCCTGTCCGGGGGCAGCCATCAGTTCCCGGAGTTTCCCCAGCTTCGCCGCTATGATCCGCAGCTGGTCGTTGTTCTTTTCTTTCTCCTGCTGAACGGTAAAATCGACCCCGCAGTGGATATGGGTGGCCTTCCCCGCTTTTTTGCCGATACCCCCGGTTCTGACTCCGTGGATGGCGTAGATCTCGCCTCCCAGGATCAGGCCCTTGTCTCCCATTTCGATTCGTTCCATGGTGTAGACGCTGGAATTGATAATCTCCGTATCCACAATAATGGACCTGCGGCAGGCTACGCGGCAATTCTCGATAAACTTGGTTTTAAGGGTACCCCCCACCTTGACCAGGGCCCGTCCCCGCCCTATGATGCCCCCCGCCACGGAGAGGTCCGTCCTGGTGATCACATCGGTTACGTCGAAGGTCTGCTTGATGGTTACCGAACCGCCGGAGTAGATCTTGAATCCGTCCGACACGGGACCTTCGATAAGTACATCCCCGGGAAAGATGATGTTCCCAGTGGCGTACCCTACGGGCCCCTTGATAACCAGGTTATCCTGGACACTGAGCTCGTTGTTGTTCTGGATCAGTTGTCCGTTAATGGCGGCGGTAATGTATTTGCCGTTGCTTTTGGTGTTCTGTCCCCCCCGGACCCCCTCGGGGCGGATCATGGAATGGGGCAGCGTTATGCCGTGGACATTTTTGCCGTCCTGTCCTATTTTACGGGGCCGCAGCCGGGCCAGGACCTGTTCCTGCTTTACAATGGTAAAGGGCGAATAGGAACGGTAATCGACCCTGGCGTTATCTTCGGGGATCTTGGGGGCGTTGAGGTACGGGTTAAGCTCGAAGTATTCGGCAACTTCGTTTACCGGTTTGTCTCCCTGGGCGATAAGCACAGCTTTGACGGGCCGGCGGCTGGTATTGCACTGGAAGGCGCTCTCCTGAATGGTATCCCAGCGGACGCCGTAGACGATATTCATCTTTTCCAGCAGGGTATTGATGTAATCCGGGGTAATGAGGGCGCCGCCGCCTATGGGGGGGGTAAAGTCTCCCCATGCCTCCAGATCCTGATCGGTAAAGGTAACGGTGATACTGCCGTCATTCTGACCTCCCAGAATCAAAGACGAACGGGCGGACGGACTTTCTTGCCTGTCAAAATCGTTTTTTCGACTGCTTCCCATGGGTTTTGAGGAATCTCCCTGTTTCTGTATCGGTATTTTAAGGATAAAGATGAAATTATCCCCCCGGAGAATGCCGGAAAAAGGTTTCGCCGGAAAAACCGCTTGCTAAAAGGCGCTTATTATTGTATGTTTATGCAAAACCAGGGAATATTTATTCGCAGGAGGTCTGATACTCCGCCTTTCAGGGCGGGGAGAGGTATTGTTCCGGAATAGGAGCATTTTAGTGAAAGAACGTTTGGCCCGCTTAAAAGCGGTCCGCAAATTGATAAAAACCTATCGTATTGAATCCCAGGAGACCCTTCTGGGACACCTCCAGAAAGAAGGCTTCATTGTTACCCAGGCGACCCTTTCCCGGGATCTAAAACTTCTCAAGGTAGGGAAAATCTCCGACGGCCATAATGGCTATGTCTATTCCCTCCCCGGGGACGATGAACGGCAGGAAACGGAACGGGCCTATATCCACGATTTTCTCCGGGGTTACATTTCTATTGACTGGTCGGGCAATATTGTGGTGATTAAAACCTACTCGGGCCACTCTGATTCGGTGGCCCTGGCGGTAGACAATCTGGGGCTGGATGACGTACTGGGGACCATCTCCGGCAGGGACAATACGGTCTTTGTCTGCCTTAGGGAAGGCATCACCGGAGAGGATTTTATGAACCGGATGAAGGAGAGCATCCCCGAGCTGGAGGATTGATCCGGAAATTCAGCGCTATTGCCGGTCAAATGTTAAAACTATATGCTGAAGATAGAGTGAGGTTACCATGAACTATACCGATTTCGATAAAACCGGGAGCTATAAAAAATTGCAGGTTCTGGCGGGGGGCGCCTTTGATTACCGCACGCTCCTCACTGCCGAACGGGTCAGGTCGGCCCGGACCCCTATGGCGGCGGGACTGTGCTACTCCTGGGCGGCCAAACCCGCCGGTGAGGGGGTCCTGGAACTGCTCCAGGACCTGGCCGGCGAACAGGAGCTTATCGCCAAATATAGGGCCCTCCTGGAGGGGGAGATCATCAATACCGGGGAAAAGCGGAAGGTCCTCCACCACCTGACCCGGAGCGGAGGCATTGCCCTTACAGGAAAGCCGGTGCTCCATGAGGGGAAAGATCTGGGGGCCTTCTATCAGGCCGAACTGGACCGCTTTTCCGCCTTCGCCGCTGCGGTCCACGTCGGAAAAATCAGGGGCGCCGCGGGCAGGGCCTTTACCACCGTGGTCCAGATTGGCATAGGCGGCTCCGACCTGGGGCCCCGGGCCATGTACCTGGCGCTGGAAAATTGGGCGGCCAGGGAAGGCAAAAACCGGCTCCGGGCGGAGTTTATCTCCAACGTGGACCCCGATGACGCCTCTAAAATCGCCGCCTCGGTCCCCCTGGAGGAGACCCTCTTCGTGCTGGTTTCCAAGAGCGGGACCACCCAGGAAACTCTGGCCAATGAGCTTTTCATCAAGGACAAATTGAAAAAGGCGGGACTCGATCCCGGCAGACACATAGCGGCGGTAACCAGCGAGACCAGCCCCCTGGCCCGCAATCCCGCCTATTTGGATTCTTTTTATATTGATGATTTTATCGGCGGCCGTTATTCATCCACCTCCGCGGTGGGCGGGGTAATCCTCTCCCTGGCCTTCGGTCCTGAGGTGTTTAAGGAATTTCTTGCCGGCGCCAATGAGGCGGACCGGCTTGCCCTGGAACCGGCGGTCCTTAAAAACGCCGCCCTGCTGGACGCCCTGTTGGGGGTTTGGGAACGGAACTTCCTGGGTTTCCCCTATACGGCGGTGCTTCCCTACAGCCAGGGACTGTCCCGTTTCCCCGCCCATCTGCAGCAGCTCGATATGGAGTCTAACGGCAAGCGGGTAAACCGGAACGGCGTACCCCTGGCCTATTCCACCGGGCCCGTGGTGTTCGGCGAACCCGGAACCAACGGCCAGCATTCCTTCTATCAGCTTCTCCATCAGGGGACGGATATAGTCCCCCTTCAGTTTGTGGGTTTTGCCGAAAGCCAGCGGGGGGATGATGTGGAAGTGGAAGGTTCCGTCAGCCAAACCAAGTTGAAGGCGAATCTGGCGGCCCAGATTGTGGCCTTTGCCAAGGGCCGGGACGACGGCAATCCAAACAAGGAATTTTTAGGGGGCCGCCCTTCCAGCCTTATCTATGGAAACAAGCTGAACCCTAAAACCCTGGGGGCGCTCCTGGCCCATTTTGAAAACAAGGTGATGTTCCAGGGTTTTGTGTGGAACCTTAACAGCTTTGATCAGGAGGGGGTCCAGCTGGGCAAGATCCTGACTAAAAAAGTACTGGCCGCCAAGCCGGAAAGCGGCTCGGGAGATCCTGCCCTGGACGAATACGGCAGACTCCTGGGGCTGTAACCGGGCGGGTTTTTTTTTGAGGAGATATTTATGAAACAGAAAGAGCTTGTCCCCGCGGATGACCGCTGGGTCGAAAAAAATATCCGGGAATTCCCCGGCGCTCCCGCCGCCCGGATTGGTGACGACTGGGCCCTCCTTACCGCCGGCTCCGGTGGGACCAGCTGGAATACCATGACCGTTTCCTGGGGCGGGCTCGGGGAACTCTGGGGCCGGGATGCAGCCTTTGTTTTTGTCCGGCCCCACCGTTACACCTTTGAATTCATCAATGCCGCGTCCCTCTTCACGCTCTCATTTTTTGACAAGTCCCGCCACGGGGTTCTGGAATTTTGCGGCGCCCATTCGGGCCGGGACGCGGACAAGGCCGCCAGGACCGGCCTTTCACCCATCATCTTCAACAGCGGCAAGGCGGCAGGCGGCATTGGCTTTGAGGAAGCCTTGGAGATCATCATCTGCCGTAAGCTCTATACCCACGATTTTAACCCCGCCGCCTTTCTCGACCCTTTCATAGAAAGGGAGTGCTACCCCAAGAAAGACTACCACCGCATGTATATCGGAGAAGTGTTAAGCCTTATGACGCGGTAATTGACCGGAAGGTGGGGGCCGCAAGTATTGAAATACGAGATTGTATATTTACGTAGACATAAACACATATAAAAAACAAAAATAACTTAATTACCTCAATTTCTCTTATATTTTATATATAAATATCCTATTAATCCTATAATATTTATATAATATATCTTTTTTCCCTTTCTAATGGTTCCCCAAACCTCTTGTCCTCCTTTTTATGCCGTTTTTAGGGCTAAAAATTCGTTTTTTCAAAACCAATTTTTAATCTCCTATATTACGCCTTAAAAAATTAGGGAAAGGAGGATAAGTAAGTTATGACTAATAAATCCGAAAGAGCGGTCAGCGCGATGTCGGACAAAAGATTTGAAAAAAGGTTTCCGAATGAAAAAGCCGCCATAGACTGGTTTATTGATATGCGCTATAAAGGCAAGCTGGTCTGTCCTCATTGTGGAGCAACAATTTATATTTACCGGGAAAGAGAAAGACTTAAAGTTTTCCATTGTTCTAAATGCAACAACTCATTTTCACCACTTAAAGGAACTATATTTGAGAAAACTCATATCCCAATAGTCGATTGGTTTAAGACGATTTGTAAATTATTAAACGACAGAGCAGGGTATTCAGCCTGCCATGTAGCAAGAGAATTGGAAATAACATATAAATCGGCGTGGAGGATACTCCACCAGATAAGAATAGCAATGGCAAACAGGGAAATTGAACAAATATTTGAAGCCGTGGTGGAGGTTGATGAAACGTATGTAGGCGGAAAGCCAAGAAAAACAAACGCGGTTCTTGATAAAGACGGTAATGTTATAAAACCCCGAAAATTTTACAACAAACGGGGAAGGGGAACCAACAAAACTCCGGTTGTCGGTATAAAAGAAAGAAGTACCGGTCATGTATATGCCAAAGTAATGCAGCCAAATGAGGAAGGCAAGAAACTGACGGGGAAACAGCTTATAACGTTATTGAGAAAACCTGTAAAAAAGGGACTATTGTTAATACGGATGAATTTAAAAGTTATGGAATACTGGACAGTAAAGAGCAAAAAGAAAATTATATTCATGTAACGGTAAATCATTCAAAGGGTCAATACTGTGCCGGTAACGGCACGCATATAAACGGGATTGAAAATTTCTGGGGCGTTATGAAAAATGGAATTAGAGGCGTATACCATCATATTTCAGATCAGCATATGCAGAAGTATGTTGACGAGTTTGCATTTAGACAAAACACAAGGCTTGATACAGGTATGTTTGACATATTATTAAACCAGTGTGTATTACCAAAAAAGGCTTTAGAAATTTATTATAAAAAATAATTATTTGTCCTTTTATCTATGTCGTATATATGGAAAGCGAAAATATAAACCCAATGGATGAAAAGGAATTTACATCATATACCCGAAAGTTAATTAGCGTTTTGGGAGACGATGTTTTAGGATTTTTTACCGTTATCCATGATACGTTTGAATATTTTGTGGATTCAGATACTATTATAGAAAAAACTCAAATATCCCTTGAAGAGTTTGAAATAATGATAAAGAAAATAACCAGGGTTTTGGGAAAAAAATCCGTCAGGTTTTTTAAAGCTGTTTATGACGCCATGCCAAAGAAAACCGTAACATATCTAGGTTTTATGGTTAAAGTGTTTGAATCCTTTTTTAATCAGTAAGCAGGTTTAAACAGATTATTTAATTTTTTCTCAATTTCTTCAAGAAATTTTTCCTTTATTCAAAAAGATAAGGCTTCGAGAAAATGTGCTGAAAACGATTTTTCTGTTATCCTAAATTTTTCATATTAAATTAATTCTAAAAAATGATCTTTTAATATATTCTCCAACAAATTATCTTTTAAAAAGGAGAAAAAACATGAAGCGCATATTGGTGAAAGAAAACTTAAACACAAGGATAAGCTGTCTAAGGAAATTATTTAGGGAAGGAAACAGGCTGGCAACTGATTTAAAAAAGAGGTTAATCTTTCTGGGGAAATCGCTTAGAGAAGGGAAAAGGTCTGAGATGGATCTGCAAGCACTGCATGATGTTCAAACCCAGATTGACAGTCTTATCGAAGAATTAATGACCGCAAAACTTACGATAGCGGGTCTTTCAATCGGAGCGGATGATGTTTCCGCAAACAGCAGGGCCAGAACCAGAAGATAGCTATAAACAAAAGGATTCTATAATTTAGTTTATACTTTTTCCTATTTGTAGGAAAGTATAAACTAAATTTATGAGGTTGGTTTTTAAATGATAAGTATAAATGATATAAGGCTTTTAAGCTGCTTTAATATCAATGAGTATAAAGAAAATCCTGCAAAAATAAAAGTCGTTCAATTTAAGAAAAATGATGATATTAATGATTGTTTATTGGCTCCGTGTCGTTATTGGACTTATTCGGAAGAGATAGCCCAAACAATAAAAAATATACCTCCGATAAATCCAAATATATCTTTTCATTCTTTTGGGGTAAAAACATTTAGAATTCTTGATGGAGATTTTTCTCATAATATCATTCAGAGAACGTTTTTTTGTGGTAAAGAATGGCGCCGTTGTTATTTAAATTTACATGAAAAGATTTGGGGAGAATGGACAAATATAAATACGATGCTTGATTATATTCTTAATAATGGAGATATACAAAAAAATCTTACTGAAAGCTGGACTCGATACATGGTAATTGATAAAAACAATTGTAGAAGAAGATCATGGGCAGGCAGTATAACAACAATAGATGAAATAATTAAACAGATAAAAACGGGAACTGCAAAAATATATAAAAACAAGCTTGTTTAGCTTAATTTTACTTGTTTTTAGCGATCTTTTATCCTTGTTATTTTTTTACTTGAAATAATTGGTTCCGTTTATCATAGAAAACATAGCCCAAGTGATAAAAAACGCTTAATCTTTCGGTAACGGTGGAGTTTCCACAAACATAGGTTTTAATCCGGTTTTGGGTATATTTGCTATATAATCGGCAATGATTTTGTCTAAACCTCCGTTCTGTTGATAATTGCAGTTGCCATTATTATGCTGATGATACTGGTAGTGTTCTGTTTCTTTTAAAATAAAGAGAATGATTTCTTGCTTTATTTTACAAGCAATATAAAGCGCTTTTGTATTTTTTACGTGCATGGCACGGCAACCTCCCCTGCACCAATTCAATACAGTACAATCGGTACATTGGGGTAATAAAGTCCTATTCTTGAAATATTCATTAGCTTTGCTTGTCGCTAACAGTTCTTCTATATTTTCAGTATAATATCCAATGGGAGGCCCATCATTCAGGGCCTGACAAGGCCATACTTCAAGATTGGGTCCAATAGAAAATATATCAACTCCGGCTTTACAAGTTTGTCCGGGTTTTATTTATTACTTCATTATAAAATCTAAACCAATTACGAATATCATAACCCGTATCGCGAAGCTGTAATATTGCTATTTTAAATGCATCTATAATTTCTTCTAAATGTGTATCATCATCTAGCGAATAAGAAGAACAGAGTCCTCATTGCCTTATCTTTTTAGTCAGTATATATTTCACTAATTCTTTTAAACCATTAGTACCAGATTTTTCATAATCAAAAACACTATTAATTGAATAACAGATATTTGCTTTCTCAAGCTGTTCAATATTTTTCAAAACAATTGACGATGATGATACACCATTCTTGAGTGGCTTTGAATTATGTAAATCATCTAATGAAACTTGAATGCCTATATCATTTTGTTTCATCCATTCAAGAATCTCATCGTTAAGAATAGTCAAATTAGACAATAAGCCAAACACCATTTTTCCCCCAAGCTTTTGTTTATATTCTGTAACCAAATTTGCATAATTCTTCCATACTAATAACGGTTCTCCTCCGCTTAATCTAAAAATTGCCTGGTCGTAATTACCGGCTTCAATAATGTTTTGAGTTGTTTTTAACAATCGCTCAAATGTCTCACTGGTCATAGATAGTAAATTATCATTTATGCTTGGAACAAAACAATATGGACATTTACAACTGCATTTATATGTAAGAA
Source organism: Treponema sp. (assembly GCA_031276965.1). Classification (GTDB taxonomy): domain Bacteria; phylum Spirochaetota; class Spirochaetia; order Treponematales; family Breznakiellaceae; genus JAISMC01. Next base: position 2,521 of record JAISMC010000051.1, on the reverse strand, counting down.
ATACCCAGGGACTAAAACATTTAAATTCCTTCATGGTTATTTACTCCTTTAAAAAATACTGCACTCTGCCGCACACTGACAAACACAATTACAAACACAGTTGTAATTACACGTACTACAGTTATTAGTACAATTACTAAGACAATTTGTGTTACATTCATATAAAGTACAATCATTACTGCATTCACATTGACAGTCGCAGGTACATGCATTCGAACAGGCGCAATTACATGTCCCCCCATATGAACACTGTTGAGAATATCCGGGTTGTTTTGTGGTACAAGCGCTACATTCGCAAGCACAATGACAGAAACAAATTTGGTTAAAATTACCCTCTCTGAGATAATTAATTACACTGCCAACCAATATGGTGTCAACGACGATGTTTGAAAAATTGCTATAAAATACTGGCGACAGCAGCTTTTGACAAACATCAAGACTAGGTTTATGTAAATTTTGATATACTTTTTGTACGGCAAAGAGTAACCACTCAATATTTATTACTTGTTCACTCCGACTATTTTGGCTATATGATGTTCCAAACGCCTGATCGCATTGTTCCCAAAAATAATTTACATTAGCTATTCGCATTTTAAATTTGTTCCATTATATATCTTTCTATCATACATATTGCCTTACTATAATTAGTATAAGTTTTTAAAATAAACTTTTTCATTTTGAAAAATGAGATTTTTTGCTATTTTCAAATTAGTATTAAGAAGAATAATACAGGATCATGGTAAAGCTTTTCTTTACCATGATCCTGTGTCTTATGACATTTCGGAGAAATCGCTAAACGGTACTGTGGTTTGCTTTTCCGCAATTATTACACCTGTTTTTTATACACCTTGTTAGCTGTTGTTTTAATGAAAATATCAAAGGTTCCTGTTCCCCGCCAATACTCGCTGTTATTAAACAAGTCAATTATACAAGTGGATGTATTGAAAATACCGTTATATCCTGCAATAAAGCCTGTTTGAGAAATAAATGCTTGGTCGTTTGCGGTACCTTGTTGATAAACAGCTACCGTAATAGAGCTTTCGGAAAATCCGGATATAATCAACTGTTTGCGCTCGGTATTAACCGGATTCTCAGTTGTCCCATTATCAGTATTACCCGGATCACCATTCGTTCCATTATCACACCCGGTTAAATTTCCCATAATTATCACTCCTGCCATAAAAAGTTTTTATGCCCGCTTGGAACAGGGTATAATGCAGATAAATGACCGTATTATTGAGCTGATTTGCTATAAATATGGCGTCAGAAAAGAGTATTTGAAAGAAGGCAAAGGCGAGATGTTTGAGGCTAAGCTGGATACGCAGTTACGGCAGTTGGAACGCATATACAACGAGTTGAACGGGAATTTTCAGAATTATTTGTTGGTGCAGGCTAAAGAGCTTTTAAAGGTCCAAAAGAAGGAAAAAGGCCCAAAAAGAGAGTATTGAAACTACATAAATGTAGGAAATTTTTAGATATTTTTACCCTATTATTAAGAAGGATGCGGGATGCTGTACGGTTTTATCCGTAAAAACCGTAGCCGTGCTCTATCTCCAAATCCGTGATGTCTTTTATGATTTCCTTGCCTTCCACATTAAAAGTCTGGACCTTTCCGCTGTCGGAAACGGCGTTTTTTACGTAATAAAGGGACTCTCCGTTACGCAAAACCCCGACCTCTGAAACCCTCCCTCTCCACGCCTCTTCGTTTTTGGCGAAAACAACCATTGTACCCACAGGTATGGGGGAAGCGCCTATTCTTGTTTCTTTCAGACGTTTTAAAACCCTTTTCATTACAGAGAATTAGGAGATTTTTTTGAAAGTTTGAGATTAAAAATATAATTTTTAACGACATGGGAAAGGGGACTAAAACCTCTCAAGAATGTATATAAATATCATAAGATTAATAGGATATTTATGCATAAATATGGGGAAATTGAGGTAATTAAGTTGTTTTTTTATATGTGTTTATGTCTACGTAAGTATACAATCCCGAATACTAATAACGACTCGTTTATACTGGATTTGGTTTCTTGATGCAAGAATAAAGCGTATGTATAATTTGTTGGTGAAATCCCCTCTCTCAAAACAACAATTGTAATTTCTGGTTGTGTATCCGTCTTCTTAATAGTAGCAAAGGTTCTGGTCTTGACCTTTTCGGGGAAGTAAAGGCTCTGCCATTTCCCCGGAAGTGTCTGTTGTTTCCCATGAATGTTCTTGTTTCATCTTTCCCTTCCCTTTACTTTTATCGGAGAGGTTCTTTTTCTTATTTAGGCATAGACCCTAAATGATGCCGTCCTGCCGTCCCTCCGCGTTTGTCTTTCTCAAACCGGCATTTTGGGGTATACTAGGCCTATGCGTCCGGCGGACGCCTTGTAAAACCTTGTGTCCCGGCCCATAATCATGTATGCGTCCATTTGAAGTTGTTTCGCCCTTTAAGCCCGCGGGGGATCAGGGGGAGGCCATTGCCGCCCTGGCGGGGGGCGTAAAGCAGGGAACCTCCTACCAGACCCTCCAGGGGGTA
>JAISMC010000147.1 GCA_031276965.1 Treponema sp. | reverse complement strand
GCGGTGAGGAAGACGGTCGGGTACTTCCGTTTTGATACCCCTGCCGAGTACGCCGCCCTGGCGGAAGTATACCGGTTTTTATGCCCGCTGTATAATTACTGGTATCCGTCCTTCAAACTGGTGTCGAAAGAGAAACAGGCTGACGGGCGGTACAAGAAAGTGTACGAGAAGGAACCGCGGACGCCGTGGGAACGGCTGATAGAATCGCCTGATATTTCAGAGGAGAGCAAGGCAGCGTTGCGGCGGCGGCGGGCATTGTACAATCCGGTTGAATTGAACCGGAGATTGAACGAGGCGGTGGAGCAGTTGTTGAAGCTCAATCGGGAAAAGGGGTACACTGGAAACCCTCCCTGTCAGGGAGGGGGAGGTCAGGCCCCCGCAGCCTGATTTCAGCTGGATTTTATTTCTGGGCAACCGTCCCTTTTCGGCTAGAATAGTTATTAGGCAATGCGTATCGTTGACCGAAACTCGCTATACGCCGTATAGTATAATTATGGAAGAAAACGGTGTTTTTAACCGCCTTGCCATAGGGCTTACCATGGATGACCGGAAAAGTCTCCTGGAAAAGCTTAACGCCCGGTCCGAAGATTCGGATCCGCTCCTGTATGATGATACCGGTGACCCGGATTCCGGGGGTGAGGCTGCTGATATCAAAAAAAGGTATGATACCCTTCCCTGGTATACCCGTTTTTTCTTCTGGTTTATTGGTCTGTTTGGGGGGAAGACTCCCCTGCAGGTTTTTCTGAGGCGGCAAATGGCCCAGTTGGGACGGCGTATTGAAGAACAATACCCAGGAATATACGACTATGAACATGACCAGCTTCTTCCGGCCTTTCACCGAGCGGTAACAGATCTCAAGGATAGCGCCCGTTTTTTTTACGATGCCCTGGATATGAGTGTGAACCGGGACAAGGGGGACTTCTATGTCTTTCTGGCGTCTCTGGAAATGGAGGATATCCACCGCCGCCTTCTGGATGGAACGGATCCCGCAAAGGTGGCGGAAAAATATCCCGGCGCATCCGAGCAGGTGTTACGGCAGATGGGTATACAGGCCATGGAAGAGGGTATCGCTGCCATAGGGGATGATCGCCGGGCGGTGATGTACTTCAATGCCCGAACCTTACACTGCCTGAAGGAGCTTGCATCTTTTCTGTTTGATCGTCTCCTGGTTTCCTTTGCTAACCGGAGCGGACGGGAGGGAAAGGTTTGCTCCGCCCATCTGGTGAATAATTACCTCCGGACCCTGAACAACATCCTCTATTCTCTGAAAGAGACTCCCCCTATGACCCTCCTGGAGTCTCTCTTTATATTTATCCTCCAGGACAAATCGGAAATGCCGGGGTTTAACATGGAAGACGAGATGGCTCTGCTCCTCGCCCAGGCGCAGAAAGCCATAGCAGTGATCCGTAATTTCAATAAAACTGTGCCCCTGAACAGGATACTCCGCTGTGCGGAGAAGGATATGAGTATCCTGCCCAAGGTTATAAGCGGCGGCGAAGACTGGTTCAGTCTGTATAAGGAATATTGGAAACATACCGTGGAGGAACAGTTTAACGAGTATACCCGCAACCATCATCGCCGGGAATTGATCAAATGTTTCCATGATTTCTTTAACGGCGTGGGGTTGCAGGTTCTCTCCGGGGCGAAATCGGATATCAACCCGGAGGGGATTCCCTTCAAGGAGTCTTTCTGCCTTTCCTTCCTGCGGACCTTTCATTCCGTGCTGTTTATTCCGAAGTTGAACCTGATTCTCAGGCCCATCCTGATTGACGGGGAATTTTTTAAAAAGGAAAATCTCACTGAATTTAATGATGCCTATAACGAGATATTCAAGATTGATGAAACCATCAGACGCTTTGAGAGGGATATTTCCATCGAAGGGGATCTGGGAAAACGGTATGCCACCGCGAAGATGGATATGTCCTCTCTGTCGGTGAAACGGCACAAGGTCCAGCTTGTGGAGGATGAAGCCTCGGACGAGGCAAACAAGATCATCGGCCGGATCAGGGATGCCCTGGAACTTATGGTGAAGGTTCTGAGGGGCATACTTACCAAAGCGCCTGATGGGAAATTTGATACCCTCATCAATTTAGCGAATATGTCCGGAAAAACCGATGCCTTCGCCAATGGCGTTATTAATACTATTAAGACACTGACCGAAACCATGGCGCTCATGGATAAAATTAGTATCATGGAGGCTGGGCGGTAATCCGGTAAACACCGATGAATCTTTATCCCTTTAAACTTTCCTTCGATTCTTCTCCTTTATATACGCAGCAGTCCTGGGCTGCTTGGCTGCCCTTGATGATGAACTGTGGACCGGTAGTGGAAATTCGCTGTGTCATTTCTTCCCGCGCCGTGGGAAATATGGTATATTCTGATGAAGGCGATACCCGTGCCTGTTTCTTCCGTTCCCTCGGCCTTGAACCGGAGCGGGTACGGAGTTGTACCCAGGTCCATTCCCGTACCGTCCTGGCGGCGGATAATCGCTTTTCCGGCCGTCCCGAGGCGGATGGCTTGGCAAGCCGGGATCGAACAATCGTTCTGGCGGTGACCGTGGCGGACTGCCTCCCGGTGTTTCTCTACGATACGGGTTCCGGTGCCTGGGCCTTGCTCCATTCAGGCTGGAAGGGTACCGGGATAGTCCTTAGCGCCCTGTCCCTCATGGCCGATCTCTGGGGGGCCCGGCCGGAAGCGGTAGCGGCATTACTGGGACCCTGTATTCACCCCTGCTGTTATCAGGTAGATGAGGCGCGGGCCGCTGTTTTTGAGGCGGAGTTCGGCGCCGGTGATGACAATGGCGCTTCCCCGGGGGCGTATCCCCTGGGGCCGGTGGTTAAGCGGTATGGGGGAAGACCCGCTCTGGACCTTCAGGCCGCCAATGCCCGGTTACTGGCAGGTGCAGGGGTACGGAACATCGCCTACTGTGAAGATTGTACATTCACTGATCAGCGGCTTGGTTCATTCCGGCGGGAAGGATCAGCCTATACCCGGATGCTTGCCGTGATGGGATATTTTTAGCGAGGAATAGTATGGATGCCATAAGAGACGCATGGAAAAACCGGATAGCCCGGGCTCTGGAAAAAGTGCTTGCCAATGCGGGTCTGGAGGGGCGTATTGACGCCGCCCAGGTGATCGCCGAGATCCCCCCAAAACTGGAATTGGGCGATTTGGGCTTCCCCATGTTCAGTTTTGCAAAAATTTTGCGGAAAGGTCCTCCGCAGATCGCTCAGATGGTCTGCGCCCAACTGCCGCTGGTCAATGGCGGCAGTAATACTGAGGAAAACGCTGCCGGTACATTCGCTGCGGAGGGCCCCTATGTCAATGTGCGCCTGGATCGGCCTTCGGTGATCGCCTTCGTCCTGGCTCAGGCGGCGGATGAAAGTGCCCCGGTGGGCCGTCCGGGAAATCTTGCCGGATCACGGATCATGGTCGAATTTTCCAGCCCCAACACCAACACGCCCCTCCACTTGGGCCATGTGCGGAATGACATTCTCGGAGAGAGCATATCCCGAATCCTGGCGGCCTGCGGAGCGGAGGTACGGAAGGTCTGCATCATCAATGATCGGGGTATTCACATTTGTAAATCCATGCTTGCCTATAAAGAATATGGTCAGGGGAAGACTCCGGCTTCGGAGCATATCAAAAGCGATCACTTTGTGGGTGACTGGTACGTCAAATACCACCAGATGTCCCAGGCGGACAGCGGGGCTGAGGCGAGAGCCCAGGAGATGCTCCGTAGGTGGGAAGCCGGCGATAAGGAAACTGTGGAACTCTGGCAAAAAATGAAGGACTGGACCGTGGACGGTATGAAGGAAACCTATGAACGTACCGGGATTTCCTTTGATCAGTATTACTACGAAAGCCAAACCTACCTTTTAGGAAAAGACGAAGTCCTCAAGGGGCTGGAGCAGGGTATATTTTACCGGGAACAGGATGGTGCGGTAGCGGTGGATCTGACTGCGGAAAAACTGGATAAAAAAATCCTCCTTCGTAAGGATGGAACATCAATTTATATTACACAGGACTTCGGCACCGCCATTTTCCGGTACAATGACTGGCCCTTTGACCGGATGGTCTATGTGGTGGGTTCCGAACAGCAGTATCATTTTCAGGTTCTCTTTGCGATTCTTAAAAGGCTTGGTTACCAATGGGCTGATAATCTCTATCACCTTTCCTATGGCATGGTAAACCTTCCGGAAGGGAAGATGAAGAGCCGTGAAGGAACCGTGGTGGATGCCGACGACCTCATCGACAGCCTGCGGGATTTGGCCCTGGAAGAAATCCGCAGTAAGGACCGTGAAGAGGCAGTTGGCGATTCCGCTGAGGTGGCGGAGAAAATCGCCCTGGGAGCCCTCCATTACTATCTTTTACAGGTGGCCCCCGCCAAGGATATGCTCTTCAACCCCAAGGAATCCCTGTCTTTCAGCGGAAACACCGGTCCCTATCTCCAATATATGGGTGCCCGTATTTCTTCCATGCTTCGCAAGGATTCCATGCTTCGCAGTGATAACAGTAATACTGCGGGCATCATCAAACCGGAACTTCTTGTGGACGATGCCGAGTGGGAACTTGTCAAGACTATCTCCGCCTATCCCCATGTGGTGGCGGATGCTGCGGATCGGATGGACCCTTCCGTTCTGACGGCGTATCTCTATGAATTGTCCAAAGGCTTTAGCCGTTTCTACCATGACTGCCCTATCCTCAACGCCAAGGACCCTGACCTGGCCGCCGGCCGCCTGGCCCTGTCCAAAGCTGTTCTGCGGATCCTGCGGGACGCGCTGAACCTTACCGGGATACCCTTTTTGGAGACCATGTAAGTCAAGAAACTTGTTCTAATTTCACCATAACACTAAATAAGACCGGTCCGGGAGGAAGCCCGGGAACCGGTGTGCTTTGCCCGCTTAGCCGCAGGCTGACGTACGGCCAGATAGGGGTGAGGAGCGCTACCGGACGTTCCCGTACCACAGGCCGGGTTTTTTTGTGGGTCAGCCTGAGGAGCAGTTCCAGATTTTCCCGGTCGCAGACGAGGCCGATGTCGGCAGCCGGCGTAACCGATACGTTCCGGACCAATGCTTCGTTTTTCACCAAAGCATCCACGGCGCCCTCCACCTTCGGTAAAGAAAATTTGCAGGCCGGGGCTCGGCGGGTCTATACTTAAGCCATGCGTGAACTTTTATGGGTTGCCGCCGGTACGGGGTTTATCTTTTTGATGACCTGTCTGGGCTCGGCCATGGTTTTCCTTTTCCACAGCCAAAGCAACAGAATGCTGCAGACCCTGTTCCTGGGATTCGCCGCGGGCATCATGATTGCCGCCGCGGTGTTTGGCCTTCTGGTTCCGGCTATTGCCGAAGCGGAGACGGACGGCGGGGTAGGGTGGATTCCTGCCGCCGGGGGCTTTGTTCTCGGGGTTCTTTTCCTGTTCCTCCTGGACCGGTTGATCCCTCACCTGCACCCCGAAACCAACACCAGGGAAGGGCCGTCTTCTTCCTTGAAGCGAACCACCCTGCTTGTTTCCGCAGTAACTCTGCACAATATTCCCGAAGGGATGGCGGTGGGGTTGTCTTTTGCCCTGGCAGCCCAGCATAGTGAAGTCCCTTCCATGTATATTTCCGCCATTGCCCTGGCCCTGGGGATCGGCATACAAAACTTTCCCGAAGGCGCGGCGGTGGCCCTTCCCTTAAGGCAGGAAGGGATGGGCAGCGCCAAAGCATTCCTTGTGGGTTGCCTTTCGGGAGCGGTGGAGCCCATATTCGGCCTCCTTACGGTACTCGTCGCGTCCTTCATCGCCTCCTATATGCCCTGGCTTTTATCCTTTGCCGCGGGGGCTATGTTTTATGTGGTGGTGGAAGAACTTATCCCCGAAGCTCATCTTGGGGAACATTCTAACGCCGGTACCATGGCCGTGATGGCGGGCTTCCTTCTGATGATGATCCTAGACGTTGCCCTGGGTTGAACCGGTGTGGCAAGGCGGATGGCGGTATGATTCAAAGCCTTGCCGATAACGGACACAGTATCCCTCCTCATAAAGATACATAAATGTAGTATTTATGTACTAAAATCCGCTAAATAATAATTATAAATAATAATTTATAATTTACTTGACTTTTCAAATTAAGGAAGGTATACTATCCCCATTATGGGTATGGCAAGTTGTTTTGTATCTCCCGTTTTAACGCTCTCTTCCCGCTTGGACGGTTCTAATTCTTTGTACTACAAAGAATTACCCCCCCCCCCCCCCCCATGGGTT
>JAISMC010000096.1 GCA_031276965.1 Treponema sp. | reverse complement strand
GACATCACCCTTGAAGACGGCAAGGTTTTCGTGCCCGTAGAGGTCAAAATCTACGCGGGAGACCAGCCAAACCAGGTACACGATTACTACAACTTTTCCCGGACAAAACCGGGCGGGATACGGGTGTTTTATCTGACGGTGGACGGGCATGATCCGGCGATACCGTACAGCGCAAAGTCAAAAAGCGAGTATGTCACCATTTCTTTTGCTGACGACATTCTCCCGTGGCTGGAAAAATGCCTGGCGCTGGAAGAAACAAACGAAACTCCCGCAGTGCGGGAAGTCTTGAAGCAGCTCATTAGGGCTGTAAAATCACTATGCGAAAAAATGGAGGATAATGAGATGAACGATGTTCTCACATTGATTACCGAATCGGAGGAATCGGTAAAAGCGGCGGCGGCGATTTCGGCGGCAACGAACAACCTGGACGGCAAGGTTCTTGAGTTGTTCAAAGGCCCGGTTTTGGAACTGGTCACAAAGAAACTCAGTGCGGAGTATGTTAGTGAATATGAAAGTGAACACTGGTACCCCGTCTGCATTGATGTGAGGAAAGGAAAATATCTCTTTTACATCAACTACGACTGGAACAAAGCGTGGCTATGGACGGAGAACAAGGACAACGTATCTTCGAAAGAAGGCAAAGCCCTCTGCGAGGCATTGGTACGTTTGCTGGGCCCCAATAAAAACAGCGGTGATGACACTGTATGGCAGACCGAGAAAGCAGCGTACCCTGACCCGGCGCTTGCCGCTGTCCGCACGGACAGGCTGGTGTACCTGTCCCATCTCTACAAGCTGTATTCTGAAAAACCGCAGGAAGCGGCGGACAGGATTGTGTCCATCGCGCGGGCGCTGGAAGCGGTGGAAGGAGGGAAGAGTGAGGAGTGAGGAGTGAATTACGGCGGCTGTGCGCTGTTCATGTTTGATAAAAATACGTTATGGAGGGTAGATTGATGAGTGATTCTGACGCAAACGAAAAAAAGGGCATGAAGGAACTCAAGGAGCTGGGCAGACTGGTAACAACGACCCGTTTTTTTACCTTTGCAAAGCCCTATCTGGATTTTATCGGCAGGGGGAAAATGTTCAACCTGGTCTACGTTATTATGATGGCGGTCAATGTGCTGCTTCCCTTTGTGGTTATCTTCAAGGCCGCCGCCGAGGATTTTTTTGAATACGGCGCCAGGTTTACCGCCGCCTTTATGCTTTCGTGGCTGGTCATTGTCTTTGCCTGCTGGATTGGCTTTCAACTGTGGTGGGACAGAAGGCTCCGGGCGGCCCATGCTGCATCGGCGGAATTGATCGTAACGCCGCTGGTGTCGGAGATATTCCAGACCTTCGGGGAATGGATTGGAACCTTGATAGGCATTCTTGGGGCCGGGGTTGGTCTGATAGCCGTCATTACCATCGGCGATGACGCTTCCTATCTGTTTGGCGCAATCGGGCTGGGGTTCATGGGTTCCGGCGCGCTGGTTATTATCACCGGGCCGGTAACCGGTTTTTTCATCATCATCCTGTCCCGGTTTCTTGCGGAACAGTTACGGCTGCTGGCGGCGCTGGTCAACAACACAAAAGAAATAGCGGGAAATGTAAAAAATAACGCAAACGGCACATAACAGGACTGTTTACGCGCAGACCCGCTTTGCGGGTCTGGCGCCGCCGCAGCGGTCCGGTCTCCGAAATGGCCGGAACGTTATGCGCCGGACAAGGCAGCGCAAACACGGCGCCCGCCGGGGTTCATTCCCCGGCGTACACGGGATATACTATCCGTATGAACGTAAAAATAGGGGTCCTGCTGCTGGGAGCGGCGGCGTTGTTTGCCGCATGTAAAGCGGGCCGGGGCGGACCGGTTCCCGCTGTCCCGGCGGGAGAGGAACCGGTCCCGGAGGCAGTTTCCCTGCCGCCGCTCTCCGGCGCGCCCGCCGCGGACGCAGGTTCCCCGGAGCTTCCCGCCGCGGCCCCCGTTCCGGCCGGGGGTTCGTCCGTCTCAGGCGGGCAAAGCCGGGCCGGACAGCCCCCTGCGCTGAAGGGAGTCCGGGGGCGTTCGGGGATGGGGGTTTTTACCGGCGAACTCGATCCCGTCAACTATCAAACGGCGGATCCCGAATTACTGCTGCGGATGGGCATGGAACCGTACCTGGTTTCTTTCATCATGGGGGAACGGCGTTTTAAGGCGGGAAATTATGAGGGCGCCCTGACCGAGTACTGCAATGCCATTGCGCTTAAGCCGGATTTTGCCGAAGCCCGTTTTTCCCGGGGCAGAATTTACCACGCCAGGGGAGAATTGGACCGGGCCATTACGGATTACACCGCCGTGATTAAGGCGAAGGATGATTTCGCGGCGGCCTACAATTACCGGGGCTGCGCCTATGCCCAGCGGGGAGATCAGGCCAGGGCCATAGAGGATTACACCATGGCCATCAGCCTCAGGGAAGACTACGGCGATCCCTGGTTTAACCGGGGCTATTCCCGCCGGGAACGGGGCGAATATGACGAGGCCATTGCGGACTTTTCAAAACTTATCGAACTGGAACCGGATAATGCGGCGGCTTATAACCAGCGGGGAACCGCATGGTACTACAAAGGAGAAGACGAAAAGGCCATAGGAGATTTCTCGCAGGCCATCAAGCTGAAGCGGGATTTTTCCCTGGCGTGGTACAACCGGGGCACCGTCTGGCAGACCCTGGGCGATGCGGGCCGGGCCGAAACGGATCTGGCCGAGGCCGGACGGCTGGGATACGGGCTGTAAAAGCGCGGCGGTTTACCGCAGCCGTTTCCTCAATTTCCGCCGGCCGTTCCGGGCCGAGGCTTTCCGGGCTTCCTGCTCTTTACCCTGGGACGCTTTTTCCGTTTCAGGGTAAACCCGGACCGGCTTATTATCCGGCAGCCCGGCGGCGGCGATAAACCAGACCGCCCCGAGGAGTATCATTCCAAAGGAAAGGATCTGGCCGGTGGAAAAGCTTAAGGGGGGATGGGCCAGGGCGGCAGGCAGATCGTTGGGGATAAGCTGAATCCGGTAGCCCAGATCCTCATCGGGTTCCCTAAAGTACTCAATGAAAAATCTGAACAGGCCGTATCCCGCCAGATACATCCCGACTAAAAAACCCTTAAAGGGCTTTCTGTTCCGCATCAGCCAGATGATCAGCCAGAGGACCACCCCTTCCAGCAGGGCCTCGTAGAGCTGGGAGGGGTGGCGGGGCAGGTTTATCAATCCCCCCTGGATCGCCATGGGTATGCCCAGTTTTCCCGCCGCCTCCTGAACCCAGGGTTCCGATGCGGGATAGGGGGTGGCGTAGGGGAAAAACATTCCCAAAGGGCCTGTAGTTACCCGGCCGTACAGTTCACCGTTGATAAAATTACCAATCCGCCCAAAGGTAAAACCCAGGGGTATGCCGGCGGCGAACATATCGCCGGTTTCCCGGTAATCGTAGTGTTTCACCTTGGAATAGATGAGGATGGCGGCGACGCCGCCGATAACTCCGCCGTGATAACTCATCCCCTGGAGGCCGGTAAAACTGCCGTCCCGAAAGGGCCAGAATACCAGCCAGGGCTGCCGCCGGTAAATATCGCTGGTTTCGTAAATAATGGTAGCGAAGATCCGGGCGCCGAAGAGCAGTGCCAGAATGCCCCAGAAGAAAAGCCCCGACAGATCGTCGTCGCTCATGGGAAAGTTCCGCTCCCGCACCTGACGGCGGTAAAGGAGATAAGCAATGCCAAAGGCCACCAGATACATCAGGCCGTACCAGCGAAAGGGAAGGCCGGGAATGATTTCGGGCTTGAGCCATGCGGGAAACTGGGCCGCTAATAACATGGTATCCTCTTTGTTAATTAGTGTCTGTCCGCAAAGCCGGTTATTTTGCAGACAGGCCTTGCATTTTCTCGGTCTTTAGGCTGAGAAAATGGGTTTTGTACGGAAGAATTGTCCGGAAACTTTAGTTTCTGTCGAACCAAAGGTCCGCCAACAACCGCATAAAGACAACAAAAAACGTGAGTTTCGTCAAGAAATCCGCGTTTTTCAGGAGACCCGTGCCCGGCTATAGCCGGCGAGAACCAACCCGGTCCTCTCACGGGTCCGGTAAAAACGGTCTACTCCAGGGGCCTGTCTTTTATTCTTCCCGATTCCCGGTCAAAATAAAAAACCACCCCCTGCCGTTTTTGAGTTACCTCATAATACCGGTCATGGCTTTCCATGACCACCCCCGGATGCACCGTACCCCGGACCAGTACCGCCGATTCAAAGTGTTCTTCAAATTTTTCCCTCAGAGTAAAGACCTTGAGGTTTACCTGCTCCCGAAGTTTCATCAGCCGGACTTTTTCCGCACGGGCCGCCGCCAGGGCCACGGGAATCCGGGCGGAGACCTGTGTCTGTTTTTCAACTTCAATCAAGGCCGCCTTGATCTTTTCGATTTCCCGTTCCGCCGCCTCAATCTGATCCCTTACCAGATAATCCTGTCCAAAAGAGATCTCCGTCATGGTCCGCCGGCCGGAACCTATCTCCCCCGCTTCCACGCCGTACCGGGCCTTGCAGACGCCTCCGATCAGGCGGCCCCTTTCGCCGGATATCAGCAGCTTCCCGTTGGTCTTGATATTACAGAGGGCGCAGCCCTCCTTCACCTTGATATCCTCCACCGCCATCAGGGTGGCCCGATCCGCAAAGGCGGCCTCTATGGTACTGCGGGCCCGGACCACCCCTTTGCCGCCGCCCCTGATCCCCCGGACAATTACCGCCCGGCCCCCGGAGGAGACAAGCGCCTCCTCGGCGCTTCCCCCGACAAGTACATCCTTCCCGCCGGCGACGGTGAAACCGGGATGTATTTCCCCGCCGATTCGTATTTCGCCGGAAAAGTTGATATTCCCCGTATCCCTGCCCACATCTCCCTTGATGCTCCGGAGGGCGCTGATGCTGAGAATTTCCCCGTTAAAGGAGAGGTCCCCCGCCCGGACTGCGACAAGCCGCCCGCATCCTCCCTCCATAGAAACTTCTTTGACGGAAGCGTCATATTGCAGTCCGGCGGGGACGGCGTTTTGGGGAACTCCGCCGGTAACGTTAAAACCCGGACGGTCTCCGGCAAGCCGGGTCAGCTCCGCCAAAACCGCGCCCTGGGTAACGGGGATCCGCTGGCCCTTGAGCATATTTCCCGCGGGGTCCTGCTTTACCGGAACCAGCCACCGTACCGAAAGGCTTCCCGCTGCGGCGGGAGCTTCCCCCCGGGCAAGAACCTGGGATTCGGCGCTTCCCCTGGTTTGGGCAAGGCGCAGGGCCGCATCCACCGCTTGGAGGTCTATGCCTTCGACGACTCCGGCCTCCGCCAAAGCGGCCAGAATACCCTCCCGGCTGAGGGGTTTCCCCGGTCCCTGTTCCCGGACCAGATCCGCCGAAGCCTCCATGGCGTCGCCGGCTATATGTACCGTGATCCGGGAATCCCGGCATTCAATCAACCCCGCCCAAAAACTTTTTTCAGCGGCCTTGATCAGGACCAGTCCCGAAGTATCCGCAACAATCTCCGTCCCCCGCTGGTTAAGGCCCTGGAAAAGTTTGAGGTCCGGATCATTCCCCGGCAGCCCCGGCAGGGTTTCGCCAAAGACATTTTTTCCCGGCTCCCCTTCGGCGGGGGCGGTAATTCTGGCTATCCTGGCGCCCTGTTCCGCCGGAACCAGAGCCGTAAGTTCCTCCAGGGGAAGGGCGCCGTCAAAAACAGCGGGCAGTTTCCCAAGCCGTTCCAGAAGGGGTCCCCGCTCTTCTTCGGAAAGACCCGGCAGCAGCAGGGAAACTTCCTTGTCCTGTCCCCTGGTTGAAGGTTTTCCTTCCGCCAGAGGATAGATCAACTCCGTCCCGGTCCCCTGCATAAAATCCCTGACTGCGGCTTTAAGTTTTTCCACATCAAAGCCCTTGACCCCGGATTCATTGATCGCCTGGGATATGGCCTTCATCTCCAGAGACCGGGCTCCGGCTATACCCTTGCGGAGAAAGAGTTCCGCCTTCAATTGATCCGCCGAGATCCGTACCTGGGCCTCCGCCTCTCTGGTTTTATAGAGAGGATAGGCCAAAATGTCTTCGCCGGCTTTAACCGCCTCCTTGATAACCGCATCCAGTTCCTCCGGGCCGATCAAGGCTGAGGCATCTGCCCCCTCTAGGGACGCGAGGATCTCCGCCGCGCTTGGCACGGGGAAACGGGAATCCCCGCAGAAAAAATTGAGGAACAGGGTAACCCCGTCGATGCCTGAAGCGGCCTCCCACCGGGGCTTTGCCAGGGGGACTACATCGGCCCAATGCTCCCCTATGCGGATAATTCCGGCATATTCCAGGCGGATCTCATTCTTGGCGCGGCGGAGCCCCCGGCCCAGCAGGAAGGTTCCGTCCCCCCGCTGGGCCGGGGGTATGGGCCGGCCAAAAACGGTCTTGCCCGGCCTGCCCGGTTTGGGAGGAAACAGAGTCCCCGCCAAAGCGTCCCGCTCTCCATAGCGGGTCTCCTTGACTTCGGGGTTTACTTCGGCGGCTTCTCTGATTTCCCGCTTCTCCCAGGTAACCTCCACCTCTTCCCTGGGGGGAAGAAACGGAAGCTTGTTGGGTTTTTTTACGATCCGTTCCTGTTTGATCTTTTCGGTTTTAATCCGGTACAGTTCCGGCCCGCCCGCCTTGGCGAGGGTTTCCTCCACAAAGGGCGCCATATCCTGGGGAACGGGAAGCTCCTCCCAAACGGCGCTTTCGTCGACAGGATCCTCCGGGGGGATCCCTTCGTAGAGCGTCATCTCCACCGGCCCCTTGGCCCGGGCGGCTTTTTGCAGAAAGGGCTCCAATGTTTTAGAAGAGGGCGGCGGAGAAAGGCGGTTTTCCCCGGCCAGCTTGATCACCGCGCCGGCGTCCCAGCCGAGACCCCCGGCATTGGGAACGAAGAGGAGCTTTGCCTCAGTCTCCTGGGCATTGATGATGATGGAAGCGTCTCCCTTCGCTATTACCGCCATACTCCGCAGCTCCGGGGGAACTCCCTTTGATCCGGCGGAGAACCCCGAAAAAACAGTCCCTTAGAACTTTTAGATTTTGAACCCCTGGGAAAGCGCCGCTGACAATTTCAGCTTTAAGAAATTGTTTTCTTTTTTTAATTTTGATATTTCAAACTGCTGGGATTTTACTGTCTCAATCAAATCCCCCTGGGTCAGCGTCCCCGAGTGAAGCAGTTCCTCCACATATTCCATCTTGTTTTCAAAATCAATCTCCGCCTCCATGTTCGCTTCCTGGAAACTGTCCTCAATGTCCCGGTCGTTAAAGCCAAAACTGTCCTCCGGAGATTGAAGTATTTTGTCGGCGATACGGTAAACAGCCTGGGCCAGAATGGACTGGGGCTTGTAGAGCACCACCGGAAGCCGGGAAGCCAGGGCGGTATCCTGGATGGAATCCCGGTACATGATTCCCAGATGTTCAATTCTGAGGCCCAGGTATTCTTCGCAGGACCGGCGTATCTTCATGGCTACATCGGCGTCCCTGGGATCTTCTATCATGTTGGTGATAAGCCGGGGATGAAGACGGTCAAGATGATTTTTGAATTTTTCGTAAGAGGGGGGATCGATCCGCTTTATTTCCGGGATGATCCTGGGTATATAGAGTTTTTGAAGGCCGGATCCGCCCTTGCGGAGGGTCTCCAGAAAATCGTGGGCCCTGGTTCCCTTGGTAAAGGCCATATACATCAGGCGGAATACGGTGTTCTTTAGAAACACATAGGCGTTCAGCACCGCCGTAACCGTGGGGGCGGTTACTACAATACCCTGGCCGGAGAGGAGAAAAAAGTCGAGTATAGACTGATGCGTACCGGCCCCCAGATCCAGCACCAGCACGTCCGCATCGAGCCCCAAAAGCCGCCGGACCAGGGCCTTAAGCTGGGCGGCTTTGAGGTTGGCCAGGCCGGGGATTTCCGTATCTCCGGGAATAAACCGGAGATTGGGTATGTCCGTTCCGGTGACCACCTTGGAGAAGTCCTGGCGGAAATCACTAAGGAAGGTGCCTATCCCCGCTTCGGGAGCCCGGTGGCCTATTACCAAATGCAGATTGGAAGCCCCCAGATCCAAATCCACCAGAACCGTCCGCCTGCCAGCCTGGGCGAAGGCGACCGCCAGATTGGCGGCGGTCAGAGATTTACCTACTCCGCCCTTGCCGCTGGCTATGGGAAGGATGCGCACTACAGGCCCTCCTGAAACATTCCGGCCTTCACCGGAGCCGGGGAAATTTTTCTTTTTAGCAGCAGGGCGCCGCAGGCGGAACCTGTATCCGCGGAAACGATAACCGTATTGAAAACCAGTACCGCCAGGGCGCCGGCCCAGTCCAGGGCCAGGTATGCGATCAGTTTCGGCGCTGATATGAAGAACCAGGCCAGGGCCGCGGCGACGGCGACAAATTTTCCCGCCGCATAGAGGGACAGATAGGGGGTATACTCTTCAAACTTCAACCAGAGAAAGAGGGACATCAGGGGATACAAGGCATTGGATGCGGTAAACACCAGATACGGAAAAACCCCCACCCCTCCCATAGTTCCCAAAGGCGCAAAGAGCGTTAAAAGCCCCAGCATAACCATCAGACGGATAAGGTCATATATAAAAAGACTCAGCCTGAGGGGCCTGTAATTAGTCATGTTACTAATCTAAGGTGCCCTGGGGTTACGGTCAAGGGGCGGGGCGTTGACAAAGCCCGTCAGCTTTCTACAATTAATAATATGAATGAACAGGTGCCGGTTCCGGCGGAAAAAAAGGCTGGGCTTTCCAGGGAAAAACCTCTCTTATGGCTGGTCTCTACCATTGCGCTTTGCGTCCTCTTTGTCATTGCATCGGCGCCCAGGGCGGCAGCTCAGGGCAAGGACCAGAATAGTAGCCGCTACGCTTCGATCATCCAGAATGTCTTCGATTTTATTCAGCGGCATTATGTGGAGGAGGTGAATCCTCAGAAGCTGTACGAAGGGGCGATGTCGGGGATGTTTCAAGCCCTGGGGGACCCCTACTCCGCCTTTCTGCCCGAATCGGAGATGTCCGACCTGAACGATACCACCCAGGGCAATTTCGGCGGAGTGGGGCTCTACATCTCCAAACCCGTGGGGGAGCGGCCCGACGGCAAGCCTCCCTATGTGGAGGTGGCCTCCCCCATTGAAGATACGCCGGGCTGGCGTGCGGGGATCAGCCCCGGAGACCTAATCGTCGCCATAGACGGGGTAGCCACCGATACCCTTACCATGGACGAGGTTCTGGACCGTCTCCGGGGAACGCCGGGGGTACAGTTGACCCTGCTGATACGGCGGGGAGAAAAGCTTGAATTCCCCGTAACTCTGACCAGGGCGGTGATAGAAGTGCCCACGGTAAAGCATGCCATGATCGGCGACATAGGCTATCTCAGACTCCTTACCTTTACCCCGATGACGATGGAACGAACCAGGGAATCGCTGAATGAATTTCAAAGTAAAAATTACAAGAGCCTCATCCTGGATCTGCGGAATAACTACGGCGGCCTGCTCCAGTCCGCGGTGGAGATCAGCAATCTCTTCCTGGACGGGGGTACCGTTGTATCCACCAAGTCCCGGATCAGTTCGGAAAACATGGTCTTTACCGCCCGGAGGAACAACATGCTGGTTCCCGCGAATCTGCCGGTAATTGTGCTGATAAACCGGGGTTCCGCGTCGGCTTCGGAAATCGTAGCGGGCGCCCTCAAAGACCGGGGGCGGGCCTATTTGGTGGGAGAAAAATCCTTTGGCAAGGGATCGGTCCAGCAGGTCTACCCGCTGGATAAAGCCGGTTTCAGGATTACCACCGCCCGGTACTATACCCCCAGCGATGTCAATATTGATAAGATCGGCATACCCCCGGACAGGGAGGTGCTCTTTCCCGAATTTACTGATGAAGAGGCCGAAACCCTTAACCAGTTGATGGCGGCGGACCGCATCCCTGCCTTTATTAAGGAGAATCCCAACGTGGATGCCGCCGGTATTGACGCCTTTGCCCGGGAGCTGAACGCCCAATATCCTATCGGCATAAGCCTGCTCCGCCGGCTTATCAGGAACGAACAGAACCGGACGGTGATCGCCCCGGTATACGATCTGGAGTACGATGTGCAGTTGGAAGAGGCGGTAAAGATCCTCAGGGGCGGCGATTACAGCAGGCTGATGCAGACCACCAAAACCCTAAAGGCTCTCCAGGATGAGGCCGCGGATGACATCCCCCTAGCCTCTTAGAAGTCCGGCAGACCGGTGAAGCGTTTTATCCTATCCTCGCCCCCCGGCCGGGACGGTTTGATCCGTGTAACCGGGAAGGATTTCCATTACCTTGTCCGGGTCAGGCGGTTTGGGCCGGGAGCTGTTTTTAAGGCCCTCCTCCCCGGAGGCGGCGAAATCCCGGTACGGGTCCGGTCTGTGGAAAGCGCCGCCCTTACCGGCGAATGTCTTTCCGGCGGCGGGACCGGGGACTTCGACGAAACGCCGCCATTACGGCTTCCCCCGGAGGAGAGCAGTCCGGCGGCGGAGAATACGTGCGTCCTGCCCCCGCTCCTGCTCTTTCAAGCCCTTCCCAAGGGTTCCAAGATGGACCTGATTGTACGGCAGGCCGCCGAGGGGGCCATAAGCGAAATCGTTCCCTTTATCTCGGAGTATACGATCCGGAAAATTAAAGCATCCCCGGAGGAAAGCCGCTCAACCGCCGGACAGGCGGACCTATGCGCCGGCGCGGCAGAGCCCGGACGAACCGGGCGGTGGCGGCGGATCGTCAAGGAGGCCCGCCAGCAGAGCGGTTCCCTCACCGCTACCACCGTGGAAGAGCCCTGTACACTGGGGGCGCTTTTTGCCCGCTGGGAACGCATCCGGCAGGAACATCCCCGCGCCTTGGGGCTGTTTCTTCACCAGGACCCCCTTGAAAAGGGTACTTTCCATGAGTATCTTAGTAGAGATCCTGAATTAGTGGCCATAGCAGTCGGTCCCGAGGGGGGGTTCTCCCCGGCAGAAACCCGGCGCTTTCTCGAAGCGGACTTTAAACCCCTGATTATGGGGAATACCATTTTACGAACCGAAACAGCCGCCCTGTACGCTGCCGCGGTAGTACGGATTATTCTTTTGGAGAGGGCATCGTGGATACACAAACCGTTTTAACGGGTTCCGTAAATTCCCAGGCCGGGATTCCCGCTATTGAACGGATCAACCTGTTAAAAGTTCCCCTGGACATTGTCCCCCAGGAACAGCTGGCAGATACCGTCTACAGCCTGTTGGCCGCCGGCGGCTCCAGGAATATCGTACTCCTCTCCCTTTGGGATCTGCTCCGGGCCAGGCTGACCGGAGAATACCGCTCCTTCGTACTGGGGGCCGCCCTGGTCATTCCCATCTCCAAAAGCCTGGTCAGCGGAGCCCGCTTTTTAACCAGAAAAACCCCGGTTCGGTACATGCCCTTCGATTTTGTCATCAGCCTCTTGACCATTCTGGAAAAACGGCGCCATTCCCTCTATCTGCTGGGGGGAAAGCCCCGGATTCTCAAAAAAACCGAAAAAAACCTGCGCCAGACCTTCCCCGGACTGCGGATTGTAGGCCGCTATGTGGGCTCCTTCAAGCGTCAGGAGGAACCCACCATACTCCAGGCGGTGCGGAAAGCGGGCCCCTCCCTGCTGCTGGTGGGCAAGGGGGTTCACGGGGAAGAACGGTGGATAGCGAAGAACAACGCCTCCCTTCCTCCGGGGATCAGGCTCTGGTGCAGCGACCTTTTCGATATCTTTGCGGAACGGAAAAAACGGCCCTCCCATTCGGTTTTTGACCGGGGCTTTGAGTGGATAGGCTACTGTTTCCAGCAGCCCCTAAAGTTCTTCCGTTTTTTCCCCTACTGTTACTACAAAATACTCCTGCTTGTATACCGTATTTTCAACAAATAACCCTCCACCGAAGGGCGGGTTCTTAGGTATCAAACTCCACTACGCATGAGACGCAGATACGGTGATGCCCGTCTTTATGCAGGCCGCTGCAAAAATATACACGTACATGAGGTTTTCCCAAAACTTCAGTTTTTGGGGAATGCTCACATTTTTCTCTTTATCCGGTTGACACCCCACAGGTAGTGTACTAATATCGCCGAAGACGCTATATAAAGCGTTATTAGTTCCGAACATTAAATAACCAAATGTATAAAAACGGGGGGCGTATGCCGACGAGGATTCTGAAACGGGACGGACGGGAAGCGCCGTTTAACATCGAAAAAATTACCAACGCCATTTTCAGGGCCGGTATGGCCGCGGGAACCATGAACTGGGAAGAGGCCA
>JAISMC010000086.1 GCA_031276965.1 Treponema sp. | reverse complement strand
TTTTCAGGCGGAGAAAAGCAGCGGCTCAACATCCTCCACGCCATCATCTCCGGGCCCCGGCTCCTGCTGCTGGATGAACCCACCGCGTCCCTGGACCGGGCCTACAAGGAACGGATCATCGACATGATCCTGGCCCTCAAAAACGAAGGAACCGGCATGGTGGGGGTCTTCCATGACCGGGACGCCCTGCTGGCCCTTTCCGACACCCGCTACGATCTGACCCTGGGGGCTTACTGCCCCGTCGATGCCGAAGCAGGCGAGGTGAAAAAAGAAACGGCGGGAGCGGCGGTCTAATGGCCCCGGCAGGCGGAGTGGACTTGCACATCCACAGCAATTGGTCCGACGGCTCCCTGGAGATCCCGCCGGCGGTTAATTTCACTGTTTATTTACACAATTTTAATATTCAATTTACATCCGCTCCGTATGTTTTGCTTGTCGAGGAGGATAATATGATGATTTCAAAAAAATCTTTGATTGCATGGCGGATTATATTGGCGCTTATATGTGGGTCTATTACATTTCTGCCCATAGCGCTTGGGATGGTCCGTATATTTTCGGCCGCCGGTACCGCTCCCTTAGCCGTTGTCAGCGCTGCGGCCGCCGATGAAGGGGATTCCGGCCGCATCCATTGGATTTATATGCTGATTTCAGCGCTTCTGTTCATTCTTGCGGAGACGGTTCGCCAACGCAAACGCTGGCAGGAAGTTCCTAAAAGCAGACAAACAATCCCCGGCTTCAGGAAGGGAGACCAGTAGTCAAAGTGTCTCGCTGTCAAGCGGTATCGTTACGCCAGATTTACCAGAAAGGGAGGATCCTGTGAGAATTGCGTATTTTACCGACACTTACAGCCCGGAGGTGAACGGGGTAACCAATACCCTGTCCAGACTCGAGGCCTATTTGAACGAAAAACATATTTATCATACGATTTTTGCCCCGGCTTACGAATATGAAGATGCGCCGTCCCGCCGGAGGAATCAGCATTCCGTTTACCGGAACCTGTACCGTTTCAAAGGATTGAAAGCGCCGCTCTCCCCAAAAAGCCGCCTGGCCTTTCCCGCCTTTTGGGAAATTGATGAGATCTGCGATGACTTTCAGCCGGATTTGGTTCATGTAAGCACTGAACTGGGAATCGGCTTTCGGGGTATGCGTTACGCCCTTACCCGCAATATTCCCCTGGTAATGAGCTACCACACCGATTATGGCAAGTATCTGCGTTATTTTAACCTTGAACTCCTCAGGCCGGTACTGGAAAAGTACCTCGCCTGGTTTTACCGTTTTGCCCACCGCGTTCTGGCCCCCTCCCGGCATACTTTGGAGGATCTTTTTCGCAGGCAATACCGGAACCTGGACCTCTGGTCCAGAGGAATAGATACAGCGCTTTTTAATCCCGTTTACCGGAACGAGGATCTGCGGAACCGGTTTGGAAGGGGCAAATTTATTTTCTTATATGCAGGCCGGCTTTCCCCGGAAAAGAATCTTGATATGCTGCTCTATGCGGCCGCCGAAATTGAACGCCGTTTTCCCCGGAAAACGGCGTTTGTTTTTACCGGGGATGGTCCTTATGCCGGGACAATTCGAAAACACAAACTATCTAATGTAGTTTTAACCGGATTCAAACGGGGCCGGGAACTTTCGGAAATCTACGCTTCGGCGGATTGCTTTGCCTTTCCTTCGGGAACCGAGACTTTTGGTAACGCCGCTCTGGAAGCCATGGCTTCGGGCCTGCCCGTGGCCGGCGTGGCGGGCGGCGGCGTTATGGATTTTCTTTCCCACGGCAATAATGCCCTCCTCTGTCCCGAAGGCGGCCGGGAGAATTTTCTGGAGAATCTTGTTACTCTTATGGGAGATTCGGAACTCCGCCTGAGTCTGGCGGAAGGGGCCCGGAACACAGCCTTGGCCCGGGATTGGAACCACATTTTTGACGGGCTGATAACTACCTATACCACGGTAATCGAAGAACAGCGGCGGCGGTACTGGAAACAGGCTTCATGATAACCCTAATCCTTCGCAGGCCGCAGGGCCGGTATAACCGGACAGAAAGCGGCGTTTCATGATGGGCCGCTTTTTACCGGCTGGTCTCTTTGCCCTGGCCTTTGCCGGGCCCTCGCGGTTCCCCGGACAACTTGTTATCCAGATAACAAATTACTGCAATGGGAGCTGTCCCCAATGCGGTATGCGCAGGGAAGCGGAGATAAGACGCATTAGGCTTCCGGCGGAAACCGTTAAAAAGGTCCTCAGGGACTGCGCCGAAAACGGCATAGAAGCGGTATCGTTTACCGGGGGCGAACCTTTTATCGATACCCCTGAAATGTTAAAACTTCTGGATTATGCGGGAAGTTTGGGAATTCCTTATCTGCGCAGCGGTACCAACGGGTATATGTTTGCCCCCGGCGGAGAGGCCGCCGGTCTGGATCGCTTGATCCCCTTTACCGAATCACTGGTGAAAAGCCCCCTGCGGAATTTCTGGATCAGCATGGATTCCGCGGACACCAAAACCCACGAACGGCTGCGCGGCCTCCCGGGGGTAATCGGCGGCATCATCAAAGCCCTGCCGGTGTTTCACGCCCGGGGCTTGTTCCCCGCTGTCAACCTGGGGATAAACCGCTGTATCGCCGGGGAGATGATCCCGCCCTTGGACGAAGCGGGAGACGAAAATATTTTTCTTGAAAACTTCCGCCGGGGTTTCAGCGCCTTTTTCACCAAAGCCGTTAGTATGGGTTTTACCATGGCCAATGTCTGCTATCCCATGAGTTTTGAAACTACGGATCTGCGGAGGGGGAAACCCGTCTATGGGGCCATATCGGATGACATCATGGTAAGCTTTTCCCGGCGCGAACTGCGTCTGGTGTTTAAGGCCCTGCTCGAAATCATACCGGTCTTCAGAAAATCCATACGGATCTTCACTCCTCTTTCGGCGCTCTATGCCCTTTCCCGCGGGAATTCCCAGGAACTGCTTTTTCCCTGTCTCGGCGGGATCTGTTACTTCTATATGGACAGCCGGGATGGCCATATCTACCCCTGCGGCTACCGGGGAGATGAGGATATGGGCGCTTCCATTGCGGAACTTAGGGCGCCGCCCGGCGGCCAACAGCCTTTTTGCAAAAAATGCCACTGGGAATGTTTTATGGATCCGTCCCAGCTTTTTGGAATTTTCCGGCATGTGGTCCGGCATCCTCTCAAGGCGTATTTTGGAAAGATCCTTGACCGGCGAATGCTGCGCCTTTGGTTCGGGGATGTAAAATATTATCTGGCCTGCAATTTTTTTGACGGAAGAAAACCGCCTAAAAAATGTACGCGGCGCCGGGTATCACCGTGTACGGTCAAGAATTTTTAACCGCTAAGACGAAAAAGCCATAGTAAGGGAGGATTTCTCTTAAAAATAACGGGAGAACGTGGATTTTGTCAAAAATCTGCGTTTTCTTGGGAGGCTTATTCGACAACCAACCGGATTACCGGATAAGTCCTACGCATTTTTATCTGTTTTTAACAAAGTCCTCACGAAATTTTAACATGGATGCGCAAAAATAAACCGCTTCGTTCCGGCAGGCAGAGTCTTTTGCAGGCGCCGTTAGCGTATGTGTTTCGTACAATGGGGGTTGTATGATAATGAAGTTTTTCAGATCAAGTTGTTTATACGCCTTTTTATTGTCTGTCATTCTATCCGGGTGTACCGGCAATAAAAAAACGCCCCTTGACGTTACGGTTTCCAGAGACGGCAATACAACCACGTTATCAGCGAAAAATGCAAGTTCAAAAAATTCACTGAGGATCGTTTCAGGATCCGAGAACAGGGACCTGGAGTTTTTACTGGAAGATTTCTGCGGGAAAAACGGGGCGGTCCTAAGCATAAGCTATATGGGTTCCCTGGATATTATGAACATTCTGAAACAGGGAGGCGGAGAATATGACGGGGTCTGGCCCGCAAACAGCATGTGGATATCCCTGGGAGACACCTCGTTCAAGGTGAAGCATACGGCCAGCGTTTATCAGACGCCGGTGGTGTTCGGTATAAAAAAGAGCATCGCCGGCAGCTTGGGTTTTACGGGCCGTGAGGTTTCCGTTACCGGTATTCTTGCGGCCATACAGGCAAAGAAACTGAGCTTCTGCATGACCAGCGCCACCCAGTCGAATTCCGGCGCCTGCGCCTATATCAGCTTTTTGTACGCCTTCCTCGGCAACCCGGAAATGATAAGCTCCGGCGATTTGGATGATCCGTCCTTACAGCAATCCGTCAGCGAATTACTCAAAGGCATTAACCGTTCCTCCGGCAGTTCTGACTGGCTGAAGGATCTGTTCCTCTCTTCTGATTACGACGCCATGGTAAACTATGAAACCCTGATTATCAGCGCGAACAGGCGGCTCAGGGAAGCGGGACGGGAAATCTTGTATGCGGTTTATCCCAAAGAGGGTGTAGCCATGGCCGATTCGCCCTTGGGTTATATCGATAACGGCAATTTTGAAAAGGAAACGCTGTTTAAAAAATTACAGGAGTATTTGTTATCCGCCCCTGTCCAGATGGAAATTCAAAAAACAGGAAGGCGCACGGGTTTTATTCCGGTAAGCAAAGAAAACAGCGGCGTTTTTAACGCTGATGAGGGGATCGACATCAACAAAACGCTGTCGATAGTTAAAATGCCCGATGCGGCGGCAATAGAAAAGGCCCTGGAATTGTATCAGGAGAAACTTAAGAAACCTTCCCTTACGTTTTATTGCCTTGACTTTAGCGGAAGCATGGCAGGGACGGGGGAGACGCAGCTCAAAGAAGCCATACGGAATCTGCTGGATCAGAATATGGCAAAGAAAAATTTGTTATCCGCCGGTGAAAAAGATGAAAATGTTTTTGTCCTCTTTGACAATGGAATCAGGCAGACCATCACCGTTTCAGGAAACGATCCCAAGGAACTGCTTAATACGTACCATACAATTAATTCCGCAAAGCCCGGAGGCGGGACGAATATATACCAGCCCATTGTCCGGTGTTTTCAACTAACCCGGGGGTATCATCTCCAGGACTATGTTAGTTCCATTATCGTTATGACCGACGGCGAATCGGAAGATTATTTTGATGAGTTCAGCAGGCTCTACGAGACCACCGGCATGGAAGAGCTGGATATCCCGGTCTTTTCCATCATGTTCGGAGACGCTAATCAGGCGCAGCTTGACGATCTGGCGTCGCTGACCAGGGCCCGTGTTTTTGACGGAAAAACGGATCTGGCCGCGGCTTTCAAGAACGCCAAGGGATATAACTAAGGCTGGTTTTATGTGAAAAAGGATAATTGGATATATATTATTATTCCGCTGTTCATTGCGGTTGTTTTATTCGTTGTTGCGATAATCATACTGAAATGGACCCTTGTTATAGCCGCCCTTTTGTCCCTTGGCTGTTATGCGGGTTTGAGTTTCCTCTGTGCTCCTGTTTTACGGCTGGCCGGCATAAATATCGGACATATGAAAAACAGCGAAGAGATAATGAAGCTGATGGAAGAAGGGGAAAAAGATCTTTCTTCAATGAAAATGGTTATAGACAAGTCAAAAGATCCGCAGATAAAGACAAAGGCTCAGAACGTTTACCGGGAAGGGGGTAAAATAATCGAATATATCAAAAAAAATCCAGCCAAGGCGGTAATGGCCCGGAGGTTTTTTAATTACTATTTAGACAAGGCGGATGAGATACTGAAAAAATATCACAATTTAATATCCGCTGAGATTGAAACGGATCGCCTTATGTCATTAAAGGAAAAGACTCTTTCCGCGCTGGATTTTATTTTAAGAGGGATGGTTTTACAGTTCTCCAGATTGATTTCAAGCGAAGTTATAGACATTGAGGCGGATATCAAACTGCTTGAAAGCACCATCAGGATGGAAGATTCATGAAAGGCCGAATTGCGGGACTGGTAATCCTGGTACTTGTTATTGGATCCGGCATTGTATATCAAATATTTCTGGGACCGAAGCTCAAGAAAATCACCGTAAACGGATATCTGGGCGGCGAAAAGTCAGGCCTCTTTGACGATGAACGCTTTACCGGCGCCATGTTAAAAAAATACGGCCTGTCCATTCGTTATAAAAAAGCAGGTTCCATAGATATGATAAGCGCCCCCCTTGAAGATATGGACTACCTCTTCCCGTCAAGTTATACGGCCCTCGAACTCTACAAACAGCAATACGGATCCGCCTATAAACGGGCGGAGGTTGTTTTTAATTCTCCCATCGTACTGTACGCCAGAAAAAGCGTTTCCGAAGCTTTTAAAAGACAGGGGTGGGTGCATACCGAAGAAAAGACCGAATATATTGACCTCGTCAAATTGATAGACGCTGTTTTGGCGGATACAAAATGGAAAAATATCGGCCTGGATGAACTATACGGAAATATGTATGTTCTTTCCACCGATCCCCTGAAATCAAATTCGGGTAATATGTTTGCCGGCCTCGTGGCCAATATGCTCAACGGCGGAGAAGTAGCGACCGGAGAAAGCCTTGCGTTAAACGGCGGGGAATTAAAAAGATTTTTCAGCAAGCTGGGCTACCTCGAATCCTCATCGGCGGATCTTTTTAACAGCTTCCTCAAAACCGGAATCGGCGCAAAGCCGGTTATTGTCGGTTATGAAAGCCAGATACTGGAATTCTCGGCTGAACATGCCGGAGACTGGGAATATGTCAAAGACGATATTGTAGTCCTATACCCGGAACCCACGGTCTGGAGCGCGCACCCCTTCATTGCGTTGACCGCCAACGGTGACCAGGTAATGGATGCGCTGCTTGAGGAAGAAATCCAGGCTCTGGCCTGGGAAACCCACGGCTTTCGTACCGGTATAGCTTCGGGACAGCAGACGGGTAAACGGTTTGATATAGAAGGGGTACCGGGGCAGGTCAAAAAAGTAATCCAGCTTCCGAACCCGGATACCATGCAAAAAATCATGGAGATAATCGCGAATTAAAGAAGCGCTAAAAAGGAAGGAGAGAACCACGAACGACACAAAGCCTCACGAACAGAAGAAGTTATCGAAGTACAGGTTCGTGTCTGTTCGTCTGGTTCGTGGTTATTTTTATACGGAGGATACAAATGGAACAGGTACCAGGAAAAGCGGATACGGACGAATTGGCTGTCGCGGAAAATATAGCGCCCCAGGCAAAGGAACTGGCAAAAACCATTGACATCACCGATGCACAACAGATCGAACAATACGCGGTGGGCATTCAGAGTAAAATCGCCGGGTTTTCCGACGGCGTGCTGGCAAATGTCCGCAATAAGGATACCGGTTATGTAGGGACCATGATGACCAACCTATTGGGTACCATAAAGGGGGCCCGCATTGATGAATTGTCTCCCTCCACCCTGATAAACAAAATCCCCATTGTAGGAAAGGTTTTTAATAGTTTTAAAAATTTTATTTCCCGGTATGAAAAAATCGAAGTCCAGATTGACCGGATTACCTCCGATCTGGAGAAGGCCCGCATGGATCTGTTAAAAGACATAGGCCTTTTTGACATCATGTTTGACCACAACAGGGAATATTTCAAAGAGCTGGAAATCTATATTGCTGCGGGGGAACTAAAAGTAAAGGAGCTTAACGAAAAAGTCATCCCCGGATTGAAACGTAAGGCCGAAGGTTCCGGTGATCCAATGGTTTCGCAGCAGGTGAACGACATGGTTCAAATGACCAACCGCTTTGAAAAAAAGGTGCATGATCTAAAACTCAGCAAAACCATATCGATGCAAATGGCGCCTCAGATAAGGCTGGTACAAAACAACAACCGTATTCTGGTGGACAAAATCCAGACTTCCATCTTAAATACGATTCCCCTGTGGAAAAACCAGATCATTATCGCCATGGGAATCTTTAAACAAGCCCGGGCCCTTAAAATGCAGCAGGAAGTGGACAGGACGACCAATGAACTTCTCTTGAAAAATTCGCAGATGCTCAAGGAGACTACCGCCTCGGTGGTCAGCATAGGAGAAAAAGGAATCGTGGAAGTTGAAACTCTCAAAAAGGTAAACGCCGATTTGATAGCCACCCTGGAAGAGACGATAGCTATTCAGGAAAAAGGCAAGGCGGCCCGTAAATCTGCGGAGGCGGAACTTGTTAAAATTGAATCGGAACTTAAAAACAAGCTTGTGGAGATAAAAACGGACAGGAAACCCATTAGTTAGCGCCTGTCCATAAAGCCGGTTGTTTTAAGGGCTCATTCGAAGGTGGATTGGTTTCAGTCCGCAGCGCCGGTTTGAATCCCCCTGCGCCACCCGGTAGTCCGCAGCTTATTCCCCCCGTCGTAAATTTCAATCATGGATATCATTCCGTTTGTATAGTGTTCTGCCAGGTCTTCACATTTGCCCCGTACACGGCATCCGATGGTCCCAGGGATCGTAAAAGATTATACGCCTGTATTCAAGCTTGTGTAGAACGAAAGAACCGCGAAGGGGCCGTCCGCCACACCGTTCACATAAAATGTTTCGGATCTCAGCCTGCCGTCCATGCGGTTGTTTTTATAGGGGATTTCTTCTTTAAGTATTGTTTTACGTTTGTCATAATATATTCGTTCTATCCTGTCCGGAGATTTGTTTGCCGTTTCGTCAACTGGTTTTGTCGTCTTTCCGCCATGGTTCACTGCGGTCAAATTTTACCGTTTATTTATATTCTTTTAACGCGTAATTTATATTGGCGCCGCATATTTTACCTGTTTTTGAGTTTTTCAAAAATTAGAGCGGTTCGGAAACTTCAGTTTTCCGAGTCTGTTTTTATAGAGAGGCGTAGTATGACGGCAGGGAAGTTTCAGCGTAAAATTATACTTATTGGGGCTGTAGTTTTTATAGTTCTGCTGCCGTCTTTAGGCGCGTTTTTCGGGATGAAAGATTTCGGCATGTTATTTTATATAACGCTTCCGGTAATTTCGGCGTTTCTCTTCTTTGAACTGAAACGATCCGGCCGCAGGAGCGGTTCCCCAGGAAGGTCTAATCCTCATATTAACAGGGAGCTCACCGGGAATTTTGAGAGGATAGAGGATCTCGAGGAGTTTGAGAGGCGTCCTGACCGGGACAAGCGGATTCCCGGTTTTGTAAAAAAAGACCGGTAATCA
The DNA here is from genome assembly GCA_031276965.1 of Treponema sp. Lineage (GTDB taxonomy): Bacteria > Spirochaetota > Spirochaetia > Treponematales > Breznakiellaceae > JAISMC01. Next base: position 10,383 of record JAISMC010000086.1, on the reverse strand, counting down.
AATGCTTTTCACCGCCCTGCGGCATAGCCTCAAATCTCTGACCGGGAAGGCGGATCTGCACATCCACAGCGACTGGTCCGACGGTTCCCTGTCCATCCCGGCGATTGTAAAAACTGCCAAAATTCTGGGGCTTGCCGCCGTATCCATCACCGATCATGACACCACCGCAGGGTGGGATGAGGCCGGGGCTGAAGGGGAAAGGCAGGGGCTGAAGATCATTCCGGGGATCGAAGTATCCGCCTTTGACCCTGGTACGGGACGGAAGGTCCACATCCTGGGATACGGTATGAAGGATCGGGAAACGGTGGAAACAGCCTGCCGTCCCTGCCTGGAAGATCGCCGCCGTGCAAATTGGGAGGCCCTGTTCCTGATCCAGGCTGCGGGCTATCCCCTTGATGAGGAGGATCTTTTGTCCTGCCTGGGGAAAAGCGGCGTCCCCTACCGGCAGCACATCATGCACGCCCTGGCGGACCGGGGATACGCCGGGGCAATATACGGCCCCCTTTACGGAAAACTCTTCGGCCCCGGCGGCGCAGCGGTGGTGAAGAGCCGTTACATGCCCGCGGAAGAAGCGGTCCGGCTCATCACGGACTGCGGGGGAGAAGCGGCGCTGGCTCATCCCTTTCAATATGATTCCATGGGGCTGCTTCCCCGGCTGACGGCGTGCGGCTTAAGCGGTATTGAATGCTGGCATCATACCCAGACCCCTGAACGGGAAGCGATGGTCAGGGAAGCGGCGGAACAGTACGGCCTTTTTCTTACCGGAGGAAGTGATTTTCACGGCCTCTATTCGGAAAAGCCGGTTCCTCTGGGAACTCATTTTCTCCGGCTGCCGGTTTCAGAATTTTCTGAAAAACCGGGGCCGTGCCTTAGTACCTTAAACGGCAACCATGCGTTTCTCTTGTGAATTCTTGCTTCTTTCTGTATAGTCATTTTATATGACAGCAATTTCCAATATCCGTAATTTTTGTATCATCGCTCACATTGATCATGGAAAATCAACCCTGGCGGACCGGCTGATTCAGAAGGGTCATCTGGTGGAGGATAGAAATTTTCAAGATCAGATTCTGGATAATATGGATATTGAACGGGAACGGGGCATTACTATCAAGAGTCAGGCGGTTACCATTCCCTATACCGCCGGGGACGGCGGAGAATATCAACTCAATTTGGTGGATACCCCAGGACATGTGGACTTTACCTATGAGGTGTCCCGGGCGATTAATTCCTGCGAAGGGGCTCTGCTTTTGGTGGACGCTGCCCAGGGGGTACAGGCGCAGACTCTTTCCAATATGTACCTTGCCCTGGAACATAACCTGGAAATAGTGCCGGTGATCAACAAGATCGATATGGCCGCCGCAGATATTCCGGGAACAAAAAAACAGATTGATCATGATTTGGGACTTAATGCGGAAGAGGCCCTTTTAGTTTCGGCCCGGCAGGGAACCGGGGTGGATGAACTTTTCGAGGCTATTGTAAAACGGATCCCTCCGCCCCTGGGCAGCGCTGATGCGCCCCTGCGGGCTCTTATCTTTGACTGTCATTACGATCCTTACCGGGGAGTGGTGGTACATCTGCGGATTTTTGACGGACGGATCAGGCGGGGCATGAAGATACGTTTTATGTCCAATAATTCCGGGCATGAGGTGGAAACTCTGGGGGTCTTCAAACTTGCCCTTATTGAAACGGAGGAACTTTCCGCAGGGGCCGTGGGTTATATCATCGCGGGTATCAAAACCGTCAGCGATGTCCGGGTAGGGGACACCGTTACCGGAGCGGATAATCCCTGCGAAGCCGCCCTGCCGGGCTTCCGGGAAGTAAAGCCCGTGGTTTTTTCGTCAATCTATCCGGTGGATTCCAACGATTATGAAGAACTTAGGTCGAGCATGGAAAAGCTCAAACTTAACGACGCTTCCCTGGTTTACGAGAAGGATTCTTCCGCCGCCTTGGGTTTTGGTTTTCGCTGCGGCTTTTTGGGGCTCCTCCACCTGGAGGTGATCCAGGAAAGGCTGGAGCGGGAATTCAATCAATCGGTGATCTTTACCGCCCCTTCGGTTAAGTATAAGGTACGTCTTAGGAGCGGTCCCGGCGGGGAAATACTGGTGGATAATCCCGCGGAGTATCCCGGCGAAGAACGCATCGAAGGGGTGGAGGAGCCCTATATCCGGGCTTCGATTATCACCCCTTCGGCCTACCTGGGCAATATTATGAACCTCTGCATGGAGAAGCGGGGGATTCAGAGCAACATGACCTATCTGGATGAAAAGCGGGTGGAGCTGATCTACGATATGCCCCTCTCCGAAGTACTTTTCGATTTTTATGACCGCCTTAAAAGCATCAGCCGGGGTTACGCTTCTTTTGATTACGACATCACCGGCTATAAGCCCACGGAGCTGGTCAAGCTTGACATACTGCTGAACGGCAAAGCGGTGGACGCTCTGGCCCAGCTGGTGTTCAAGGACAGCGCCTACGACAGGGCCCGCATGGTCTGTGAACGCCTGCGGGACGAGATTCCCCGGCAGCAGTTTAAGATTCCCATTCAGGGGGCCGTCGGCAGCCAGATAATAGCCAGGGAGACGGTAAACGCCCTGCGGAAAGATGTGCTTGCCAAATGTTATGGCGGGGATATAACCCGGAAGCGAAAACTGCTGGAGAAGCAGAAGGAAGGAAAGCGGCGGATGAAAATGGTGGGAGATGTGGAGCTGCCCCAAAGCGCTTTCCTTGCGGTATTGAAGACCAAGGATGAGTAGGCCGGAAATGCCGCCGGAACACGAAGCGGCTGAAGGATTTCCCGGTTACCGCGATTTATCCACCCCCTGACGCAGGCAATGGCCGCTTATGACGCATTGTGAACAAAAGGGGCTGACGGGCCGGCAGATCCGCTGGCCGTACATGACGAGGAGGGCGTTGATCGGCTTCCAGTATTTCCAGGGGAGGATTTCCCGGAGTATCATTTCAGTTTCTTCGGGACCGCGGGAACTGAGCCAGCCGGTACGGTTACTGATCCGGTGTACATGGGTATCCACGCAGATCCCCGGCTTGTTGAAAGCTTCAGTAAGGACTAGATTTGCGGTTTTCCGTCCCGCCCCGGGAAGGGCCAGCAGGGCCTCCATGTCGCCGGGTACCTGGCCGGCGTACTGCCCGATGAGGATGGCGGCGATCTTTTTAAGGTTTGCCGCCTTGGTCCGGTAGAAGCCGGCGGGGTAGATGAGCCGGGCCGTTTCGTCTTCGGCAAGTTCAAGGAGGGCCGCCGGGGACGGAGCCTTTGCCAGCAGGGCGTGGGAGGCGGTGAGGGTAACTTCATCTTTGGTACGGAGGCTGATGATGGTGGATACCAGGACAGCCCAGGGATCCAGCTTGTAGCGTTCCGCCACGGTGCTTACCGAAGGTTCCCCCGCCGCGCCGCCGGACTTCTCCGGCGGGCGAAGCCCGGCCTTCCAGGCCTGAAGGGCTTTAAAGATCCGGTCCCATTGGGGGATGGCTTTTTTTGAGAGTGATTTTTTTACCGGAGTTTTTGCCGCAGATTTTGCTTTTTCCGGTCCAGGTCTTTTAGTTTGTCCCATACCTAACCCCGTTCCAAAAGGCAGACCGCCAGAGCCTCAACGGCGAGACCTTCCCCCAGGGGGCCAAGACCTTCACTGGTTTTGCCCTTAACAAAAACCGCCTCCGGATCGGCGCCCAGAACTTTCGCCAGGGAAGCCCGGATGGTCCCCCGGTAGGGAAGAAGCCTGGGGCTTTCGCAGATGACGACGCAGTCCAGATTTACAAGACGCCATCCCGCTTCCCGTACCTTTTCAAAAGCGGTTTTGAGCAAAATCAGGGAATCCGCATCTTTCCAGGCGGGATCGGAGGGAGGAAAAAATTCTCCTATATCGCCGAGGGCGGCGGCCCCCAGGAGGGCGTCGGTAACCGCGTGGGCCAGTGCATCGCCGTCGGAATGTCCCAGCTCCCCCCGGTCCGAGGGTACTATTACTCCGCCCAGAAGCAGGGGCCGGCCGGGAACCAGCCGGTGCAGATCCTTACCAATGCCTATTCTAAACATGAGCCCATTGTAACCGGAAAAATTTAAAGCGCAAAGGGAGATCCGGGGAGTGAATGGACTTATCCTGAAACCCGGCTGGTTCTCTGACAAGGTTTTCAAAAAACACCGATTTCTTGACGGAATTCATATTTTCGCTGTTTTTAAACGGTTGTTAACGGAAAATTAAAATTTCCGGACGACTTTATCGCAGGCGGGTCCAGTACCCCCGTCCGTTTACAACGGGGTTTTTTCATTCTTCCCGGTCAGCGGTTTTTCCGGGTTCTCCGGAAACCTGGAAAACGGGCAGGTCTCCGGGGAAAGAGATCTTCCGGTTTGCCGGAGAACCGGGGACGACCGCTACGGGACCGGCGAATTCTCCCCAGACCTCCGCATCATCAGTATAGTCCCTGCCCTCCCGCAGTTCCCGTTCCGCCGCTTGTTCATGGGCCCGGAGTATCCGGGGAAAGGCAAAGCCCTGGGGGGTCTGGGCGCCGCCTACAAAGGCCCGCCGGAGATGGCGCTTGATAAAGCCATCCCCGTCAACTTCCTTGGGGGTTTCCGTAAGCGGAAGCAGGGGAATAACCGCCCCGTGGGCAATCGCCCCGTCGATGATCCGCTCTATCAGACCGGCATCTATCCAGGGCCTGGCACCGTCGTGGATAAGTACATAGCCGGGATTGTAGGCTTCGAGCAGCGAAAGGGCGTGATGTACCGAAGCCCGCCGGGTAGGTCCGCCGGGAACAAAGAGGAGCCGCTTGGCGGCGCCCGGAGCTAAAAGGCTCCGGGGCAGGGCCTTCCGGGCGGCCCATTCCCCCCGTTCGGGATCCGCCGGAACGGTGACAACCAAAGTGTCTATCCGGGAGGAAGCGGCAAAGGCCGAAACCGAAGCGCCCAGAATCGTAAGGGGCCGCCCCTGATCGTCAAAGTCCCTGCCCAGAGGGCGGTACTCTTTTTTAAGGCCCCCTATACGGCTTCCTGAACCGGCGGCAGTTATAACCGCGGCGACAGAGGGGGCCACTAGACGGACCTTAAGGAGCGGGGGTAGCGGAATGGACCGCAGGGCCGGACCCGGCGGGTCCGGCACGAGGACCATGGAGCGGGGGGGAGCGGAGACCGGCGCATGCAAAGGAAAGCCGGCCAGGGCGGGAAACGAAGGGCTTCCCGCTTTCTGTTTATCATGGCTCCCCCTACTTGGACTCCAGCCGGGCAAAGATCATATTTTCCACCTCTTCCCTGGGCTTACGAAGGGAAAAGGACACTTCGTCCTCCAGCAGCTTTAGGGCGGAGTCGTAGAGTTTGCGTTCCAGAATAGGCAGTTCCTTGACCTTGCTCCGGTGATAGAGGGAACGCACAATGGTAGCTATGTCCATAACGCTGCCCTTCTTGAGGAGATCCAGATTCATCTGATACCGGAGCTTCCAGTCCGAAGGAATAGGTTCGTAGTCCTCGCTGATAAGCTCCAAGGCTCTGAGGGCCTCGTCTTTGGAAACAATGGCCCGGATCCCCAGGCCCAGGGCCTTATCTACGGGAACCATGATGGTCATATCCGAAACTTCGAGATAAATGACATAGTAAGGAATTGCTTCGTTTTTGAAGGGTTTTTCCTCTATCGAAAGGATAACGCCGACCCCTTGACTGGGGTATACCACTTTTTGGTTAACCTGAAAAGATTTGGAATTTTTGCTCATCTCTATATGATATACCATAAAAAAGCGTTTTTGTGAATGGGGAGCATTTTCCAAAACTCGGTTAGTTTTGGAAAATGCTCTTGAAAAAGCGGCCTAAAGTCCGCTTTTTCCCATAAATCTAAGGTTGCTTTCCCAAAAACTGAAGTTTTGGGAAAGCCTCAGGGAAGACAGCCTTTTTCGCCGCTCCCCGGCCCGGCCGCAGACCTGAGGTTTCACCGCAGCCAGGGGCCGCTAAGAACCAGCGGGTCCTGGAGCGGCCAGCGCCAGTCCCGGCAGGGGCTTAAGGGCCTTGAAGTACAGGTACTTGAAGGGGTGAATGTCCAGGGCATTGGGAAACCAGCCGTCCAGTTCGTCCATGTCTATTATATTTACGGCGGGGCTGTAAGAGATGGGCAGCACCGTACCCCGGTCCAGCAGTATCGTTTCCGCCTCCGAAAGGGTCTTCCACCGTTCCTTCCCTTCTTCGGACATGGATTTTTCCATCAGCGCCTCATATTCCCCGTCGTTGTACCGGGCGTCGTTCAGGTTGGAATCCCGGCGCCACATTTGCAGGAAAGTATAGGGATCGGCAAAGTCCCCGATCCAGGTAGTGGACCCCACCTCGTAGTCGTTCTGTTTAAGGGACTGAAAGTACCGGTTATAGGGGACGGTGTCTATTTTGACAGGCACCCCCAGGGCCATCCAGGAGGCGGCCATGAGCTTTCCGATACGCTCCGCTTCGGGCGAAGGGGTCAGCCGGACAACCAGTTCCGGCAGGCCCACCCCCTTGGGATAGCCCGCCTCTTCCAGAAGCCGGGCGGCCTCTTCCGTATTGGTCTCGTCCACGCCGCCGATCTCAGGATAGCCCGGAATGGGATAGATGAGGGTCTTGGCGGGGAGGAAGTAGCCGGTACGGATCTCCTCCCAGGGCAGGGCCAGGGAAAGGGCCCGCCTGAGACGGTAATCGTCCCAGGGTTTCCGGGCGGAACGGATAAAGTAGTAATGGGTGGCGAACATGGCGTTTACCATGATGCCGCTCCGGTCCGTAAGGGCATCCAGATTGATCTCTCCGGATATCCACCGCGCCTCCCCGGAATTCCACAGCGCCGCCGCTTCGTCCCCGTCCCCGGTAAAGCGGATGGTGATCTTTTTTAAAGCCACCCTGGAGGCGTCCCAGTAGAGCTCATTTTTTGCCAGTACTATCTGATCCTTTTCGTTGGAGATGATATAAAAGGGGCCGTTAGAAACGGGGGGCAGCTCTGACCAGTCCGCTGTCTTTATCATTGAAGGATGAATAGGACTGAAGGAGTGATGGCAAAGCATACTGGGGAAAAAGGAGGCCGGCGCAGTAAGGCGTACTACCAGAGTCTTGTCATCGGGGACCGATATGCCCACCTGGCCGGAGTCCTGGAACGCCCCCGTCCGGTAGTTCCGGGCGCCCTCTATAATGTCAAAGAGGGAGGAATAGGGGGAGTCCTTGGCGGGGTCCAGCAGGGAAAGCCAGGCCGCCCGGAAATCTTCGGCCCTGACAGGATCGCCGTTCCAGTACCGGGCATGTTCCCGGAGGGTAAAGGTCCACTCCTTCTTGTCCTCCGAAAGTTCCCAGCTGCCGGCCATGGCGGGGACCGGTTCCATGGTAAGGGGATGATAGGAGAAGAGCCCTTCGTAAAGGGCGGTATAGATTTGAGCTTCACTGGCCAGGTAGGATTTGCGGAAATCCAGTTCCGTATCTTCGCCGGAGAGGGTTATGGTCAGTTCGTCCCGGTTTACAGGAATTGGCCGGACTTCGGCGGCTCCCGGTCCTTCCCGGGGTTCCGCAGGCGCCGGCGTTTCCGTTTCGGGGGCCGCGGAAGGCGCCGGTATTTCCGCCGGCGTTTTACAGCCGGGGATGAAACCGGCGGACAGCAGCAGCGCCGCAAGGACAACGGCGGCGCCCTTTAATTTATAGCAAAGGCCGGAATAGACGGCGGACTTTTTCATGGCAACTCCTTTAGAATAGAGTTGTTCAATAACTTCAGTTATTGAACAACTTCCGCTTAAAAACGGCAGATGCCGGCGGAGGGGAACCGTTACGCACGGACCCCCAGGCGTTTAAGCTGTTCTTCCTCTTCTTTTTGGGCGCTGTACTCGTGTTTCTTGCGGTTGGCTTTGATGATGGCGTTCTTTATAGTGGCAAGCTCCGGTTTGATACCCTTCACCTTGTCCCGGTCAGCTTTATCAACCTCGGTCTTGAAGAATTCATCCAGGGCCCCCAGCGTCTTATGGAGGGACTGCACCTCCCGGATGCTCTTTTCGAGCTGCTGCAGAAGCTGGGCTTCGGCCAGGGTGTTGGTCTTGGCCGCCGCAATAACCCGGGCGTTGAGGGCGGTAAGGCTTTTTGTTTTTTTTGTTATATCCATCCGGAAACTGCTGAAATTGACCTTTTCCTTGACCAGGGTACCCTTGTTGGAGTCCAAATATTCAACGTCGTAGATGACGGCCTCCGGCTCTTTATTCAGCATCTGCTCCATAATCTTTTTGATCTTTTCCCAAAAACCCTGCCGCCGGTTTTGCAGAAGCATCTCGTTCTCATCAAGCCTGGAGGCGGTCTCCTCAAGGATGGCGGCGGTGGAACAGATGGCCTGGATTCCCTCGACCAGGATGGACTTAAAGGAGACCGCGGCCTTGGCGGCCGCCGGTTTTGTATCGGGAACCGCAAGCTGTTTAAGCGCTTTTTCCCGCAGGGCGGGGCCGTCCCTGGAATAATCTTCTTTGATAAGTTCCTCTACCAGATCCGGATAGAAGGGTTTCCCCGGCATGGCCGCGGCGAATTTCTTTTTAATCTGAGCGGAGGAAGCTTCTGCGGCGGACATCCCCCCGGTAATCGCAGTCCGCAGTTCCGCCTTATAGGCTTCCCGGTGGAATTCGGAAAGTTCCTTCAAAATGGTCAGGATAACGCCGGTACATTTGTATAAATTGGCGGTGGAATCGTTGACAAGGCTCAGGGACAGGGGGTCCAGGCCGTTCCTCGACTGGGTTACCAGCTCCACCGCGGCCTTGGTGTTGTAACTTTCCGAATCGGTGGTAAAACGGACCCAGTCTATAAATTTTACCAGGCCCAGGATGCGCTTTATTTTATCCAGGGTAAGAAAGTCCACGCTGAACTGGTAGAAGTTGACCAGAAAATCCAGTTGATTGTCGTAGTTGGAAAGCCGGATACTAAGCTGCTCCATCCGCTCCGCATCGGAAAAACCGCCCGTCTCCGGAACCTCGATTTCCCCGATCTTGGCTTCCTGTTTGTAGGGATCTTCGTGGATCAATCCCTTTTTGATAAAGATATTGTAGAGTGAAGCGAAGGCTGTATGGAAGGTACGGAATTCCTCTTTAAGCCGGGGAAGTTCCGTTTTTTCAAGCCAGTTTCCCCGGGCATTTAAGGCTTCTGAATGTGCTTGTTGATAGGCGGCGTCCATACCAAATTCAGTATGTAATAAAATGTCAATAAAAGCAATCTGATATTCCATTCCCTTAAACAGGCTATGAAACAAGAGCGCCTTCACGGGCCCGCGGCGGGCCTGATACGGGCCTGTCCGGGGCTAAAACGGCGGACGGCACGGGCCGCCCTGGTCTTTCCGCTGATGGCCGGGCTTTTTACCACGGGGCTTGCCGCCTGTAACCCGGTCCTTCCCGCCTCCTACCGCATCGATCTGCCCGCCCCGCCGTCCCTCTGGACGGAACTGCTGGGCCCCCCTTCCTGGCGGCTGGAATGGGCGGACGGCGGCGGGGAACCCCGGCTCCGGGAGCTTGCCCCAGGGCGGGGAACGGAAATCGAAGTGCCCCGGGAATGGGCCAGTCCGGTACTGGCCTACCCCTGCTGGCCGGACCGGGGGATTCCGCCGGGGATTTTCCGGCCCGCCGGGGCGATCTTTCCCTACGATGTCCGGGAAGACCGGATCCGCCTGAGCTGGGAAGCCGGCCCGGAGGCCCGGTTCTACCGGGAGCTTGCCGCCGCCTGGACGGAGTATGCCGCCGCCGGATCCTCTCCCCGGCATACGCGGCAGGGCCGGTACTTTGACTGGCCCCGGTTCAGGGAACTGATGCAGGGGCCGGATATTCCCGAAGCGGTGCACCGGGATCCCTGGCTTGCGGACTGGCGTTCCATAGCGCTGAACGCCGTCCGGTCCGGCTTTAACCGGCAGCGCATAAAAGAACCGGTCCGGGAGCAGCTGCTTATCACCGTACCCCAGGGGGGTCCTTGGACAGGCGCTTCCCCCTTTGCGGAGCAAAAGGACTGGCAGGCGGGGGCCGGCCTGATCCTGGAGGTTACGGACGATGTGGATACATACCTTGCCCCCGGAGGCATGTTGAAGGTTTCCCGGAACGCCTGGATCTGGCTGCCCTGGGACGGCAAGCGCCCGGAATAAGCACGAAGGATTAACCTGCAAAGAGGGATAACCGCAAACAAACACGAAGAGGGATAACCACGAAGAAGAGAAACCACGAAGGACACGAAAAATACGAAGAAGGATTAACCACGAACGGACACGAACGGACACGAACTTGTTGTTTGATAGCTTTGATTTGTTATAAGGGGTTCATACCCCGGTTCCTTGGGCTAAACGTAACCCTCCAATGAAGAACCCAGGAGCAAGCTCCTGGGTATCTTCGTTCTGCAAGGTATGGATTGTATGCGGGGTTCATACCAATATCTACCTCGCT
>JAISMC010000037.1 GCA_031276965.1 Treponema sp. | reverse complement strand
TCTCAATTTGATTCACGGGCGTATGCCCGGTTAAAGATTTTTCAGCAAAATTTTTTAGGAGGAGTAGAACATGAAGCGTTTTATTGTATTGGCGGGAGCGATGTTTATCATCTGCGGTTCCCTGAGCTTTGCGGGCGGAGGCGGACAACAAGGTTCCCAGCCCTCCGGCGGGGTGGTTCTCAACTACCCCCACTACGCCGTGGGGACTCATCTGAGCCGGCCTGCCTGGGAGGCGTTTTATGCGCGGTTCAGCGAAAAGTACAAGGGCCGGATCACCCTCAAGATTGAGGAACTCCCCAGTGATTCGGTTTACGCCGACAAGATGAAGGTGCTGGCCGCATCCAAAGAGCTGCCCGATGTGATAGACGGGAAGAACGGCGTCCGGGATCTGGCGGTCCAGAACGGGCAGGCGGTGGAACTGACCTCCTTTCTGAACCAGGACCCCGATTTCAGGGATAAGGTAATCGGCCCCGCCGCTATCGCCGCCAACACCGTGGACGGAAAAATTTACTCGATTGTTAACAGCAGTCAGGTTATCGGCTATTACTACAACAAGGAGTTGTTTCAGAAGGCCGGAATCACCCCCGCTAAAACATGGGATGAATGGTTCAGCAACTGCGAAAAACTCAAGGCGGCCGGCGTGGCGCCCCTGGCCCTGATGACCGGTGAAAATTCCTGGACCACCAACCTCATCCTTTCCGCCATGGTGGCAAGCAGGGGTTCCGCCGGGCAGACCCTCGCGAACGCCAAGCATCCAAAAACCTACCAGACCCCGGAAATGATAGCGGCCCTTACGGATATACAGAAATGCCTCCGGAACTACACCACTCCGGATGCCCTGGGGGGCCTCTATGCCAACGCGGCTAACAACTTCCTCATGGAGCAGGCCGCCATCATCGCCAACGGCCCGTGGATGATTGCCGATTTCTCCAATCCTGAAAAAACCGTTCCCGGTTTTGAGAAGAAGGTAGGCTGGGCCATGTACCCCGGCGACGGCCTTGTGACAAGCTACGCCGAAGGTTTTGTGCTGTGCAGCCCTCCGGACCGGGTAGAAGCGGGCTGGACCTTCCTCAAGGAACTCTGTTCCAGGGAAAGCCAGATGGATAACCTCCGTTACATGGGAAGCCTCCCGGCGGCGGTGGATCTCCAAATTCCTGCGGATGTTGCGGAAAAGATGCCCATGGTGGTGGATCACGCCAATGCTGTAGGAAAAATGAAGTACCACGGAAATACCTTTGACGTGACGGCCTATGCTTCGGTGGTGGACGCCTTTGGGCGTTACTATCCGGAACTGGCCGCCGGCACTCTGACCCCCGCGGCCATGGCTGCCCGGCTTGACGAAGCCGCCGCCGCAGCGCAGTAGAACCTTTCGGCCCTTAGGGGTTTTATAAAAACAGGATGCCCGGAAACAGGACCCAATCGTGTCCCCGGGTATTCTGTATGTTTTTTTTAAGGAACTATGATGACCATTAAAAAGCGATGGATAGTCCTTTTCCTTTTGCCCGGGACGGCGCTGTTTTTATTTGTTTATATGGCCTCAATCATCAATGTCTTTGGCACTTCCTTTGCAAACTGGAGGATAGGGCAGGATATCCGTTTCACCGGTCCGGGGAATTACGTTTCCCTTTTAGGTTCCGAAAGATTCCGCAAGGCCCTGGGCAATAACCTGATCTGGATACTCCTTCAATCCACCGTCCATGTGGCCATCGGCATCCTCTTTGCCCTTATTACCGTCCATAAAAAATGGTATTCTAAAATCAGCCAGACTATTTTCATGCTGCCCAACATCCTTTCCAGCGCCGCCCTGGGCATGCTCTTCTTCAATATTTTCAACCCCATGTACGGCCCGGTGAATAAAATCATACAGCTTTTTGGCAATAATAACTTCAATGTTAACTGGTACGCCAATTCCGATACCGCCTTCTTCGCTGTTACTATGACATGGCTGCCCTTTGCGGCGATAATCGCTATTCTGGCTGCGGCGGAACTTGCCGCTATTTCGGATGATATTTTTGAGGCGGCCACCATCGACGGCGCCAATGAATTCCAGATGAACTGGCGTATCAAGCTGCCGCTCCTGAAAAACGCCATTGGCACCGGTACAATACTGGCGGCCACCTCTATGCTTCAGAAGATGGATATTCTTATTATGACCTCCAACGGCGGTCCGGGAAATCAGACCATGAATCTTCCTCTCCTCATCTACCTCACCGCCATGCAGGATAACAATTTCGGTCTGGCTAACGCCTGCGGGGTTATCCTTGTCCTCATCGGCCTTGTGTCCATAGGCATCATCAACAAAGTCTACCACATGAACGAGCCGGTATAAGGGGGGAAGACGTGCAAACACCAAAACAGAGCAGGGCAGGTTCTCTCCCGGGAATATTGGCGGGGATTTTTCTTGTTCTCGTTATTCTGATTTCCATCGGGCCTTTCCTCTGGGTCCTGATGTCTTCGGTTAAAACCAACCGGGAGATCCTCACCTTCTCATTCCGGTTTGCCAACGGGGTTCATTGGCGTAATTATGCTAATGCCTTCAGGATTGCTCCGATTGCCCGTTATTTTCAGAACAGCATCTATGTGACCTTCATGGGGATTCTGTTTAATCTGGTTACCATGAGCATGGCGGCTTATGTACTGTCCCGTTTTGAATTCCGCGGGAAGAATCTGATCCGCACCCTGTTCTCCATGGGCCTCCTCATTCCCGGAGCGGCCCTGCTCCTCCCATTGTACACGTCGGTTAAGGCGGTAGGTCTCTACAACAACCCCTGGGGCCTTATCCTGGTATACACAGCCTTCGGCATCCCCACATCGGTGTTCATCATGGCCAGCTATTATTTGACCATACCAAAAGAGATGGAGGAATCGGCCTACATTGACGGAGCGGGCTTTTTCAGGACCTTTTCTACCATTATCCTGCCCCTGGCCCGTCCGGCCTTTGCCACCGCAGGGATCATGCAGTTCCTCCTCTGCTGGAATGAATTTCAGTTTGCCCTGACCTTAACCACCGGCCACGAAGCCCGGACTCTGCCGGTGGCCCTCTACTATTTTAAGAGCGCCTTTGCCAGCGATTACGGCGCCATGTTTGCCGCTATCGTCCTGGTTTCCCTCCCCAGCATCATCGTATACGTGGTGCTGCAGAAGCAGGT
>JAISMC010000005.1 GCA_031276965.1 Treponema sp. | reverse complement strand
GCGGTACAGTACCAGGTTTCCCATTCTTTGATGGAAAGGCCCCTGGGATCCTGGGCCGCCCGGCGGGAAAGCTCGTTGTCCGGGGTGGTAAGGGCGCTTACCTCTACCCGGTTTACCAGTCCCGGCCGGTCCGCCAGTTCCTGAACGCTTGCCAGAGGAAGGTAGAAGGCCTCGTCCTCATCGCCGCCGGCGCTGAAGATCCCCGCCACGGTAAACTCCCGGCTTCCCGCGCCGGTTTGAAAAACCACGGTATCCTCCAGATCCAAACCGTACTTCCGCGCCGCCGCCTCTCCGGCCATTACGGCGCCGGTATCATCATCGGTAAGCCAGCGGCCCCGGACATCCCACCAGCTCTTAAGGTTCCGCATCCCCGTGTCCAGCTCTTCCCCGGTGGGCAGTTCCAGGTGATGGTTAAACCAGGATCCCACCAGCTTAACCCCGGAATCCCCGGCGGCGGGGGCCGAAACAAGCCGGGCCCGGACGTTAAGGTAGGGAGTAAAATCTACAATATTAAAGGCCCAAAAAATAGTTTTGATATTTCCCAGTTCAGCCTCGTTCAGATACTTGTCCGACACCCCGGATCCCTCACTTACCCCGTAGAGGTCGTCCAAGAGGGACGCCCCCCGGGGAAGGACATTGATATTGGCCCCGTAGGTTTTCAGTTCCTGGTTTACCTTATCCCCCACATCGAGCATCACGTTCAGCATGGCCGTCGCCAGGGACGCTCCCAGGGCGATAGTAAAGGCCACCATCAGCATCTTCCCCTTCTGCCTGAAAAGGGCGCCCCGCACCATTCTCCAAAACATGGTCTCTCCTACTGGAACCTGGTTTTTTCGTTTTCCAGGTCTGTCGTTTGTATCACCATGAACCCGCTCCGCAGAAAATAGGCCAGAGGAACGGGATTACAGCCCCCCTTAAAGCCGATGGTAGAAATATTCATCACCACATCGCAGAGCCGGCAGATGACCTGGTTTTTCCGTTCATAGTAACCCGTGGCGCCGCAGATGTCGCAGGCGTCAAGCCCCACTCCGTAGGCTGCCGCATTTTTCTTGATCACAATAAACCGCACCTCGGTGTTATCCGAAGCGGTATACGCAAAACGGTGGAGATGTCCGTCCTCCACCTTGGTAATGGGGATGAGGATCTCCTCCCCCGCTACAGTCATGGGTTCCGCCGGGGAAAGTTCCACCCCCCTCCCGGTATAGTCCTTAATAACCGTAACAGCCAAAACCGACAGAACAAAACCCGCCGTTACGGTGAAGCACCAGCGCCGGTTTATCCTCAGGGCTGCCCGGATCTTCCGGCCTTCGGCGGGATTTTTCCCCGGAGCCGGAGGCTTTAAGCCGGTAATGAATAAGATAAGGGGAAGCAAAAAACTTATACCCATTAAGGCATAGAAAAAAACAATATTGTTATTAACCGCCACGATGATGATCCTGAAAACCCAGCGGATCATGGGGATGATGCGCCGGGCCAGCAGGAACTGTACAATGACGACCATTTGATTGCAGATATTAACCAGAAGGGCGATGGTAAGCAGGATTTTCAGGAACCCCGGAGACAGGCTTGTACCGGCCTTATAAAGAGCAAGGGAACTGAGGATAACCACCAGCAGTCCCGCAAAAAAGCCGATAAGCTTAAACAGAAAACCGGTAGTGAATATGGTCTCTCCGGCTAAGGCAAATTCAGTGGGATAGAGAAATATAGTGGGCAGGGCATAAAACAACAAAGCCCCCAGAAACAGGGCTTCCACATAAGCAGGGACAGCTTCGGCCAGGGAAGACCGCTTTTGCGGAAGAGATCTTTTCTCCAGAGGCTTTTGCGGCATCCCCCAGAGGAAAAGTATATAGAAAATACCGAGCGCAATGGCAAAGGAGAGGATCCAAAGGTTAAAAACCCCCCGGCTGATCAGGGCGGTGGTCCGGCGAAGGACTGCCAGAATCAGGGCCGCCCCCGTACCGGCTGCGCAGCCCCACAGGACCCGCTTATTCCGGCCTTCGCCGTCTCCCTTGTCCGCCGCTGCCCACAGCAGGGCTGTCAGTATCCCGGTGGTCAGTAAATTCTCCACCACCTGGATGAAGTATCTCAGCATGATGTTCCTTTCTTTTCTTTAATTAGGGAAGAGTGAAGAGCGGAAGAGAGTAGAGTTAAAAACCCCACCACCTTTTGCTCTCTTCCTTCTCCACTCTTCAAGTTCACTCTTCGCTTTTTATAATTTCACTCTACCAAGCCGGACCGGCGTAGTCTACTTTCCATTCCGCGACCAGGGGAGCGCCCCAGAACCTGCCGGGAACGCCGGTTGCCTGATCTACATGGAGTACATAACCCTGAGCTTCAGGATTCTGGATGAGGAACCGTACCGTGTATGACCCAGGCCCGCCGGCGCCGGGCAGTTTAACGTTGGCGCCGTAATGGGGGCCGTCGCTGGCGTTCATCGGCATAAAGGTCCCCTCAACTTTTTCTCCGGTGGATTTGATTATCTCGTAGCGGACCGTCAGGTTAGGCACAAAATCCCCCACCCCGTAACCAAGATCATTTTCAGCGGCGGAGATATCCGCCTCCATGTGCATGTCCGACTGGGAAGCGGGAAGCCCCGCGGAGGCGGGAATCATGTCTACGGGCTGAAAATATACCCCCGCCACATTGAGGGGCCCCAGCTCGAAGTCATCCCCCAGGGGGTATTCCGTAAAGCCCGCCTCCTCACCGGGGTTTACTGTACTGGCAGGTTTGCTTCCGGCCTGCTGGCCGCCTGCAAATGCAGCGGAAGCGCATAGCGCAATCAAAAGAAGTACCATCAGTGTTCTGATTTTCATTGTACCACTCCTTATAAAAATTTCTCTCGGGTCAAAAGACCTGAGTTAATACCCGCAAAATACTCACGCCGCTTTCGGAACGGCCTTTACATTCTTTGACCGCCGGAGCTGAACGATAAAGGTGATAACGGTGATCGCCAGCAATACGATCTGGGGGATCAGGGTTTCCAGAGTAGGATAGATTCCCAGAATATCCACGGAGGCAACCCCCGAAACCGGGGTAACGCCGATGACATTCCCTTCCTGGAGTTCCTTTATGCCGTTACCCACAAAGGTAATGGACATGACAAAGAGCAGGATGCTCGTTCCCAGAAAGAAAGGCTTTAGGGGGAGGCGGAGGCTCAGAACCCGGATCAATATATAGATGATAACCAGCGCCACAACGCCGACTCCGAGGCCCGCCCAGATCATGTTGATATAGCTTTCGGTACTGGCCAGGAGGGCCTGGTAAAAGAGAATCGTCTCCGCCCCCTCCCGGAACACCGCAAGGAAGGCGGCAAAGGCCAGGGAAAACATGCTTCCCCGGCTAAGCGACGATTGGACCTTGCCTTCGATATAACCGGCCCAGACCTCGGCTTCGGCCTTGGAAACCATCCAGTTGCTCACATAAAACAGGACCCCTACCGCCAGCAGCATGGTGGCCCCTTCGATAATCTCCTGGTTCTGTCCTCCGGCGACGCTGGTGATCCGGTTCAAAATCCAGGCCATGATGACGCTCACCCCCAGGGCGATGAGGGAACCCCAATACACCGGAGGGGCGCTCTTTTTGTTGCCGCTTTTGAGGAGGTAGGCGATAATTGCCCCCACGATGATGATGGCCTCAAAACCTTCCCGGACGATGATGAGGAGGGAACCCAGGAAAACCACGACGGCGCTTTCTTCCCTGCCGTCAAGCTCCGCGGCGTCCTCCCGGAGCCATGTTGTCAGGGTGCCAAGGGCCTCCGTAATTTCTTCCCGGGAAGCCTGTTTGTTTATGGCCTTTTTTATGGCGCTGAACTGATATTCCACCTGGGCCGCCCGGGCGCCGGAGATCCGGTTCATCACCATTTTTTCAAACCCGGCCTTTTCGTAGAACTGGAAGTAGGCCACATCCACCTGATCCTTTGCCCCCTGGGGATCCCCCGAGAGGTAGAGGGTATTGGCTTTGTCCAGAACCGCGGCCATCTCGCCGGCTGTTTTGGCCCAGCTTCGCTTCTCCGCCACGGGCTCCGCTTTCCCGTCAAGCCTGTTCGCGGTAACCCGCAGCAGACGGAGCAGATCGTTATGATTCTCCCGGATATCCTGCTGGCCTTTGCCCTCCCCCATAGTTTTTTTTACATAATCAAACCACTCTTTTATATTTTGTACCCGTTCCTCAGAGACTACATTCCTTACCTGGGCTTCAAATCCTGTTTTTTGATACTCCGAAAAGGCGGCGTCCACCAGGGCCGCGGCGCCTTCGGCGTCCCCCGCCACATAGCAATAGTAGGCATCGCTCAAAATGAGCCGTATTTCCCCTTCCACCGCTTCCCAGTACCCGGGATCGGCAAAAACAGGCAGAACAAGAGCGGTCCCAAGGATCAATATCAATAACCCCGCCGCAAGCGGACGGGATATGCTGGTTCCGGCAGGCCTGGATTTTATGCGGGATCCCATACCCTTGATCCAACTGCGGAGGCCGCTAGCAAAACCATCCCCAGGCTTCCCCGTAAACCGGCGGGCGGGTTCTTGGTATTGGATCCGCCTGTGAATAAAGATAGATGAGACTAACTTTTTAAGCGCCATCTTCCCTTCCTTATTAAAGGTATGTCCCCTAAAACCCCGGAAACGGGGATTTAGGGGACCCGCCGGAAACCGGACAGCCCGGCCGCGGCGGAGGCTGGGAGAAATGTTAGTTTCTCCGCACTAATTGTTGTATACATATAACAAAATATAATTTTTTTGTCAACCGGAATTCCAAAAAAATAATTTTTTTTGACCGGAAAACTGCAGCCTAACCGGAGAACCCCGCTGTAAATGAAGAACCTCGGGGCAAACCCCGAGGTATCTTCGTTGGATAGGAAATTTATAGTACTGGCGGGATTGTATGCGGGGTTCATACCAATATCTACCTCGCTCATTATAATTCCATCACTCCGCTTACATTATTTGGCAACAGGGGCAAGCCCCTGGGTATAAACCCCGCCTGCGAATCAAGGGGGGAAATCCGTATGAGCCGGTTTGGAACCGGAAAATTTCCTGGCGGACAATGCCTTGCCTCTTTCCCGGTTTAGAACTATGCTTTTTTTATGGCAGATCCCGAATTAGTACGGACCCTGGACTATATTCTGAACCGCTGCGACGATGCCGCCATCGACGCCGTAGCCGCCGCAGTGGTCAGGCGGCGCCGGAATCTGGCCCTCTTCGGCGCCGACCGGATACCGGACCCCCAAAAAATGGCCCGGGATCTGTCCGCCCGGATAAATATAGGGGCCAGCATCGAAGGCCTCAGGGAGACGATCCGTTCCATGGCGGTACGAATGATACGGCAGGAAGCGCCGGAGCTGACGGATGAGCAGATTGACGAACTTACCGCCGCATGGATTCCCGGCGCCGGTTCCGGCGGACGGAGTTTCCCCCGGGATGTCCTGGCCTCTATGGTGGAACAGTTCGTTTCCTTTTCCCTGGGCCGCATGAGCCCCAGTGAGGATCAGTCCCTGAGGAACGAAATCGGCGCCTGGCCGGAGCGGTACTGGAAGTCATTCCCCAAGGTTATACGCCTCATCATCACCGACTATCTCAACGGCGCTCTTAACGAGGGGGAATTCAACTCCAAGATCAGCGCCGCCCTGGCGATGGGATGAGCCTCCGCGGAGCAGATGCCAGCCAGAGATTCGGCGGGGTATTAGACCCCACTGCGAATGAAGGGCCCCCGGCGGAGGCCCCGGCGTTTCGTTTTATGCTCCCCCGTTGTCCCTTTCCCCTAAAAACGATACGCTTCCCTATATGGTTATCGCATCAATAGACATACAGGATGGAAAGGTTGTCCAGCTTAAACAAGGGTCCGAGCTGATCCTTCAGCGGGATAACGCCGTGGAACTGGCGGAGGAATTTAACCGCTACGGCGAAGTGGCGGTCATCGACCTGGACGCCGCCATGGACCGGGGGGCCGCGCCTTACAATTTTGAAATGATAAAGCCCCTGCTCCGCAGGGCTGAATGCCGGGTAGGCGGCGGCATCCGAAACGCCGGGCAGGCAAGGGAACTGGTAAGCCTGGGGGCCCGGAAGATCATCCTGGGTTCCGCTTGTTTTCGTAATCCGGCGAAGAAGGGGGCCGGCGCTGCGGGCGGCGAGTTTCAGGTGAATATCCCCTTCCTGGAGGACCTGGCAAAAGCGGTAGGCCGTGAACGGATAATCGCCGCGGTGGACGCCCGGATCACCGGAACAGGAAATTACGAAATTGTCGTGGACGGCTGGAAAACCCCCACGGGCCTTGGCCTGGTCGAAGCGGCGAAACAGGCCGAACCCTTTGTGTCGGAATTGCTCTTTACCTGCGTAGAACGGGAGGGCGGCATGGCGGGGATCAACCTGGAGCCGGTGCGCCGTCTCCGGGCGGCAGTCTCCTGTAGTCTTACCGCGGCCGGCGGCGTTTCCTCCATTGAGGAAGTTGAAACCCTTGCCGCCCTGGGCTGCGACGTACAGCTTGGCATGGCCCTCTACACCGGAAAGCTGAACCTGGCGGACTGTTTCGTCCGTTCCCTCAACTGGAAAAAAGGCGAAACCGCCGGCGGAGCTTCACTCCTGCCCTTGATTGCCCAGACCTCCGACGGCCAGGCGCTGATGACGGGCTTCGCCGATGGCGAAGCGGTGGCCGAAACCTTCAAGCGGGGAAATCTCTGCTTCCACAGCCGCAGCAGAAACAAGCTCTGGATGAAGGGAGAAAGCTCGGGCAATACCCTGAGGCTCCTCAGCCTCAGGGCCGACTGTGACCGGGACGCCCTGCTTGCAGTCGTCGAGCCCGCCGGCCCGGTCTGTCATACCGGCGCATGGTCCTGTTTTGGAACAAACCGCCGTTATACCTGGGAATACCTTCAATCGGTGATTGCCGGACGTTTCCGTAATCCCGTACCGGGTTCCTATACCGCCACCCTGGACGGCGAACTGGTCCGGGAAAAGCTGATGGAAGAGGCCGGTGAGGTCTGTACCGCCAAAACCCATGAGGAAGTGGTCTGGGAGGCGGCGGATCTCCTCTACTTTACCACCGCCCTTATGACCAGGGAGGGGGTAACGGTGGCGGAGGTTCTGGACGAACTGGACAGGCGGCATAAGAAGTGAGCGTCTACTGGAATGAGCGGGTGAGGAGGCTTTCGCCCTACGTGCCGGGGGAACAGCCCCGGGACCGGAAGTTTATCAAACTTAACACCAACGAGAATCCCTATCCCCCTTCGCCCAAGGTGATCGAGGCCATAGGCCGGGCCGCCGGGGACGGTCTCAGGCTTTACCCGGACCCGGCCTGCACGGAACTGCGGGAGGCCGCGGCCCGGCGTTACGGGGTAAGGCCGGAACAGGTCTTTGCGGGAAACGGTTCCGATGAGGTCCTGGCCTTTGCCTTTGGGGCTTTTTTTGAGGGGGCCGCCGCAGGGCCGGTCCTATTCCCCGACATCACCTACAGTTTTTATCCGGTCTATGCGGCGCTCTGGAACATCTCCTTTCGCACGATTCCGCTGACCGAAGATTTTTCCGTTAATGTGGAGGACTACCGTACTCCCGCCGGCGGAGTTGTCCTCCCCAATCCCAACGCCCCCACGGGCCGGGCCCTTTCCGCTCAGGAAATCACATCGATGCTGGAGTACCATGCCCCATATCATAAGGTGGTGATAATTGACGAAGCCTACGCCGCCTTTGGAGCGGAGTCCATGGTCCCTCGTACAAATAAGTATCCCAATCTCCTTACGGTGCATACCCTTTCCAAATCCGCCTCCCTGGCGGGACTTCGGGCAGGTTTGGCCATCGGGAACGAGGAACTTATCGGGGGGCTTTGCCGTATCCGGGACTCCTTTAATTCCTACACCGTGGATCGCCTGGCCCAGGCGGGGGCCGCGGCGGCGTTGTCCGACGCCGCCTATTATGATGAAATCAACCGCCGCATTATTGCTTCCCGTGAACGGGTTTCCGCCGGGCTGGCGGAGCTTGGCTTCACCGTGATTCCTTCGGCGGCGAATTTTATCTTTGTCCGTTCCCCCCGCATGGGCGGCGCGGATCTTTTCGTCCGCCTCCGGGAGCGGGGCATTCTGGTCAGGCATTTTAATAAGCCCCGGATCGGCGATTTTCTGAGGATCAGCATCGGCAGCGGTAAAGAAATGGACGCCCTTTTGGAAGCCTGCGGAGAGATCCTCAAATGAAAATAATTACCGGCGCCGAATTTGACGGTTACTGGAAAAATCAGGCCGCCGCTTCCCGGGATGAAACGGTTGAAGCCGCGGTAAAAGAAATTATCGCCGCCGTCAGGAGCGAAGGGGATGCGGCGGTCCGGCGCTATGCGGCCCGCTTCGATAAAAGCGCTCCGGCAACCCCGGAGATTCCCGCCGCGGCGGCAAAGACGGCCTGGGAAAAACTGGCCGCCGAAGATGCGAAACTGGCCGCCGCGCTGGAATTGGCCGCCGGCCATATCCGGCTCTTTTCTGAAAAACAAAAAGAACAGTTTGCCGGTTTTGAATACGAAATAGCTCCGGGGCTTATGACGGGGCAGCGGATCATTCCGGTACAACGGGCGGCAGTCTATGCCCCCGGCGGACGATTCCCGCTGATCTCATCGGTACTGATGGGGGTAATTCCCGCCCTCTGCGCCGGGGCCGGTGAAGTGTTTCTGGTTTCCCCGCCGGATGAAGGGGGCCTCCCGGAGCGCCGTATCCTGGCCGCCGCCCATCTTGCCGGAGGCGGCTTTCCGGGACGGCTGCGGATCTTCGCCATAGGCGGCGCCCAGGCCGTAGCCGCCCTGGCCCTGGGAACCGAAACGGTTCCCAGGGCGGACCTCATCGCCGGACCGGGAAACAGATATGTGGCGGCGGCAAAACGGCTTCTCTACGGCGAAGTGGGAATCGATTTTGTGGCGGGCCCTACGGACGTGCTTATCATCTGCGGCCCCGCGGCGGGCGGAGCGGATTCAAGCGTCCAGGCCGCCGGTTTTACCGCGGCTGACATGCTGGCCCAGGCCGAGCACGATCCCGACGCCCGGGCCAGGGCTCTGGTCCCCAGCCGGGAAAGGGCGGAGGCCGTAAGCGCCGCCCTGGAACAGCGGCTGGCCCTCCTTCCCACGGCGGAGACTGCCCGGGCCTCTCTGGAGGCGGGGGGGCTTATCATCATCTACAAGGACAGGGATGAGGCGGCCCGTATTGCCAACGCCATTGCCCCGGAACATCTGGAACTGCAGACCGCCGATGCCGAATCCTGGATACCGCTGTTGAAAAACTACGGCTCCCTTTTTATCGGGACCATGGCCGTGGAAGCTCTGGGGGACTACTCCGCCGGGATCAACCACACCCTGCCCACTGCCGGAAGCGCCCGCTTTACCGGCGGTCTTTCGGTGCGTACTTTCCTTAAAACCGTTACCACCCTCCGGAGTTCGGAGGGCGAAGGCTACGAGGCGGCCCGGGCCGCGGCGGAGATCATCGCCCGGGCGGAGGGTCTTGCGGGACATGCGGAAAGCGCGGCCCTCAGAAAAGGCGGAGGACAGCCCGGAATATGCGCATAGGCCCTGTGGAGGATCACCGGGAACGGGAAGGCGGCGTTCTGGTCTATCCGGTCTACTCCCGCCGTTCCGGGGGGCTTTCCGTGGGGATCAACCTCTTCCCGGATCGCAAGGTCTGTCCCTTTGACTGTCCCTACTGTGAGGTTTTCCCCTTCCAAACGGATTGCAGTTTCTCCCTTCCTTTGATGAAAGAGACGCTGAAGCGGACCCTGTCCCGGAGCCGGGAACAGGGAATCGAGGTACGGGACATCTGTTTTTCCGGCAGCGGGGAACCTACCCTGTCGCCCCATTTTGCCGGAGCTCTGGAAGCGGCTTCCCGGATTCGGGACGCCGAGGCCCCTGCCGCTTCCCTGGTAACGATCACCAACGGAGCCGGGCTTTTGAAGGAGGGGATCTTCTCTCTGCTTGAGGAAGCCGCTCTGGGGCCCGCGGGTCTGGATCTGTGGCTTAAACTTGATGCGGGGACCGAAGGCTGGTACCGGGAAATAGACCGTTCCGCCATTCCCTTTGAAAGCTTGATCGCCGGGATAAAAGCCTTTGCGGGGGCCGCCCCCTTCACTCTGCAGAGTATGCTTTGCAAGGTAAAGGGAAAGCCCCCTCCCCCCGAAGAGGGAGCCGCCTGGGAAGACCTGGTCCTGGACCTTGCCGGGCAGGGCGGCGGCTCTTTCTCCGGCGGCCCCGCCGGGAAAAACCCGCCGCCGGGAATCAAAGCGGTACAGATCTACGGCAAGGCCCGGCCCGGTCCCCTGGACCCCCTGGCGGAAGCGCTGGAGGAGAGCTTCCTCGAAGCCAGGGCCGCATCCCTTAGAAAAGCCCTGACAGAGCTGGGAAAATATATTCCGGTGGAAGTGTATAACTAGGGTCTGTCCGCAAAGGCGGCGCCGGTTTCCCGCCGCCGCCTAAACCGCCAGGGTCTGCATAACCTGTTCCGCCCGTTTCAATATATCCTCCACGGCGTCTTCTTTATGCAGTATGTAATTGGGGTAAATGGGTTCTCCAAAGACCAGCGTAAAACAAGGCTTCTTTTTGAAGAAACGCTGCAGGCCGTCGGGTTTCCGGCAGATAAGCTTCATCGGCAGCACCGGAACCTGAGCGTCTATGGCCAGATAAAAAGCGCCCCGCTGGAATTTCCGTATCTTGTCGTCATACTTGATAAGGTCCCCCTCGGGGTAAAAATGAACCAGCCGTCCCTTCCGCAGATACTTGGAAAGGGTATAGATAAAGGATTGAAGCTCCTTTGGGGTTTTGGGAGTTGGAACCGATCCCAGGACATCCACAAAGACGGAGGCCACGCCGAAGCTAAAATTCCCCGGATGACTGACATAGATAAATTTCCTGCGGGGAATGCTCACGGCGCAGATGGCGCAGTCCATTTCATGGACATGGTTGCAGATGGTAACCGCCCCGGACCGTTTAATTTTTTTTAGGGCCTTCCTGTTTTCTATTTTAAGGCCGAAAAAACAGCGGTTAAAAATGATGAGCAGGGGAATGGCAATAATAAAATAAAAAAAAACACAAAAAAATTCTTTTATATAATTATTCCTCCGGACGCGGTTGTTGTACAGTTTGATATTCTTGTCCCTCTGGATCATCTTCCGGGTTTTGGAATCCTTAATGGTATCCTCGAACATTTTTTCTATTTTTTTAACTGAATGTTTGATGTTGTAGGCTTCGCCCAGTTTGATGTATTGCTTTCCCATCAGTTTCCGCTCTTCGGGATGTTCAATCCAGTAGTCTATCTTGTCCCTAAGATCAAGGTACTTACCCTTCTTAAAGAGACTGCGTTCGTCCAGGGCAAACTGGGAGGCGGCGGATTTTTTTGAATCCGAGATAATCGGCGTTTTTCCGCAGGAAACGGCCTCCAGGCAGGCAATTCCCTCAATCTCAGCGTCCGAAGCATGGATGTAAATATCGGTCTCGTGGATGATTTTAAGAAGCTCTTCCTGGGGGAAAAAGCCAAAACGGGGCGCTATGGGCAACTTGCGGGAAAGGCGCATGTAACGTTTTAGCATAGGCCCCTGTCCGGCAAAGGTCAGTTTTATTTTATCTGCGTATTTGGAATGTCTAACCGCCTTGATAATCAGATCCTGCCGTTTTTCCTCAGACAGCCTTCCTATCATCAGAATATTGATTTTATCGTCTTCTTTGAGAGGCGGCGCTTCCAAAGGCTTAAAGGCATTGCAGATACCATTTGAAATGACATGAAGTCTGGCATGGTATTTATTCTCCCGCAGTTCCGATGCGGTAAATTCCGAAGGGCAGTGTATGTTTTCAAGCTTTCCGTAAAGCCAGATTTTGAACAGAAAATAGAGGATCGTGTTAATAAAGCCCAAAAACTTGAGCTTTATGTTGTAGGTAATATTCTCCGGCTGACAGTGAAAGGCCCCGCAGGCGGGGATACCCATTTTACGGGCCAGCTTGAACGTTTTCCGTTCCATTTGGAAGGGGAAGATCAGATGTACAATATCCGCTCCGGTCAGGGCTTCGGTAACGATCTTCTTATCGAATTTTGCAAAGCGGAAATTGTTCTTCCGCGCCACATAGGAAACGATAGGAACATAGTGTTCCTTAAGCCCGTACATATCGGGGCCCTCCACGCCTGTGGCGATGACCCGTACCGTATGGCCCCGTTTTATCAGCTCCTCCCTAAAACGGTAGGTAGAGATGGCAGTTCCATCTGTCTTTTGCAGGTAACTACCTTCAACAAAAACGATAATCATGGTTTACTCCGAAATTAACTAACGCCGTTTCAAAATATCCAACCTTAAAACGGCAAGCTGGAATTTGAGGAAAAGCAGGCATGGACCGCTTTTCCCAAAGGCCAGGGCACAAGCCCCTGGTCTGCACGCCGGATTTTGAAACCGGCTCAACTGACTTGAGCAAGCAAACCCCGGGCGAATTTATTCGTCGGATACAGATCCAGGGATTTTCTAATCCAGGGCAGGGCATCCTGGTTTTTTTTGATCCGTATATAAGCGTAGCCGATGGCGGAATAGACGTTAAAGAAATCATCCTTCCCCAGATCCGCCGCTCCGTTAAGGATGGCCTCCATTTCGGCAATGCCCCGCTGTGGATCGCCGAAGATTCCGGGACCGAAGACCCACCGGGAAGCCATCAGGTACTGGCAGGCGGCGTTCCGGGGATTGAGGGCCAGGGCCCTTTTAGCGTTTTGTTCTACTTTGAGGCCGTGGGCCATGACCCAGGCCCTGGACTTGAGCATACAGGCCTGGCCTATATTGGCGGAGAGCATTTCGTAGGCCTCCGGGGTAGGCCCGGCGGCGATGGATCGTTCCGCCAGGGCAATGCCCTTTTCATAGCAGACCAGGGCGTCATCGTTTCGTTCATCATACTGAAAGGACCTGCCCATCATCAGCTCGCAGCGGGAAAGCATGGCGTCCAGCGCCTTGCCGGAAAGGCCGGTTTCCGCCAATTTGACCGTTTCCCTGTAGATTGGGGCAATCGCCTCCGCCCTGAGGGTCTGAGCAAAAACGGCGTCCCTGAGCGGGAAAAACCAGCCGGGCGTTTCTCCGGCGCCGGCCAAAAGGGAGCAAAGGCATAACAACACCGGTACAAATATGGATTTCATGTCATTCAGGAAAATCTCGACCGCATAAGGGCAAAATATGCCCTCACTTCTCCGGGATTTTCCACAACCTCCTCGCCGCGGGAATATTGTATCAAATGTTGAGGGATTTCCGCAAGATAGGGAGAAGGGACGCAGTCCACCGTATCCTGGAGCCGCCGCCGTTTGAGGCAGTTTGAAATATAGAGCTTGTCCCTGGCCCGGGTAATGGCGACATAGAAGAGGCGGCGCTCCTCTTCCATATTCCCCCCTTCCTCCAGGCTCCGTTCATGGGGAATGATGCCGTCCTCGGCGCCGGCAATAAATACCACGGGGAATTCCAGCCCCTTGGCGGCATGGATGGTCATAAGGTTCACCTTATCCTTTTCGCCCTCATCATCCCCTTCGTCCCTGGTCAAGAGGCTTATCCGGTTGAGGTACGCATAGAGGCTGCGGTCCATATTGTCCGGGTCCTTTTCCCAGTTTTCTATGGACTGGAGGAGGTTTTCAATGTTGAGGAATTTCCAGCGGGCAATTTTTTCGTTTTTGCCGTGTTCGCTTATCAGATAGGAATGATAGTCGATATTGTCCGTCAGGGCCCTGGTCTTGGCCGAGAGGCTTCCGCCCCTGGTCAGCATCTCCTCCTTAAAAAATTCGATAAGGGTCATAAAATCGTTTATTTCGGCCCTGGCGCTTACCGTCCCCTGAAAAAGGCTGTCCCGGGCAAAGCGGAGCCGTCCCATGGCGTCCCAGAGGGGGGAATTGTTCTTCCTGGCCAGTCCGGCTATTTGAGCTATCAGGTTTTTGCCGATACCCCGCCGGGGGGTATTGATGATTCTCAGAAGGTTTACGTCGTCGTTTTCGTTGGCAATGACCCTGAGATAGGAGAGTATATCCTTGATCTCCTTGCGCTGAAAAAAGCTGGTCCCCCCGGATACCCGGTAGGGGATATTCGCCTCCAGAAAGGCCTCTTCTATGGCCCGGGTCATGGCGTTGGTTCTGATGAGCACCCCAAAATCGCCGTTTTTAAGGCCCTCCTGGAAACGGAGCCGCTTTATCTGGGAAACGATGAAACGGGCCTCCTCGTTTTCGTTTTCGGGACTGACAAGTTCTATCGGTTTTCCCCCGGTATTGCCGGACCAGAGCTGTTTTTCCTTGCGGTTGGCATTGTGGGAGATTACCCCGTTGGCCGCCTCCAGGATGGTGGTGGTGGAACGGTAGTTCTGTTCCAGTTTGATCTCCGCCGCTCCGGGAAAGTCCCTTTCAAAACGGAGAAGGTTTTCGTAGCTCGCCCCCCGCCAGGAATAGATGGACTGGTCATCGTCCCCCACCACGCAGACATTGTAAAGGCCCGAGGCGTTTTCGCCGGAGAGCCCGTCCGTTTCGCCGCCGGCTCTGTCCGGCCCCGCCGCCAGGAGTTTCATAAGCCGGTACTGGATTAGGCTGGTATCCTGGAACTCATCCACCATGATGTACCGGTAACGGCGGCGGTACTTCTCCAGAACCGCAGGGTACTCCGTAAAGATCTGAATCGGCAGCGTCAGAAGATCATCAAAATCCAACGCGTTAAAGACCTTGAGGCTGTGCTGGTATTCCCTGTAAACGGGACCGTAGACTGCATCCTCCCCCTCCCAGCGGAAACGGCCTATCTTAACGTTGGAAAAGAGCTGCCCCAGGGCATAGAGGTCCACCCCTTCCAGGGAGAAGCGGCATTCCCTAAGGCTGTCCTTGATAAGCTGATTTCTGTCGGTCTCGTCATAAATAGAAAAATTATCCCGGTATCCCAGGACGCCTATTTCTTCCCGGAGTATCTTTACCCCAAAGGCATGGAAGGTACTGACCGTAAGGTTTTGCAGCCTTTTCCCCGTCAGCTCCCTGACCCGGTGTTCCATTTCCCGGGCGGCCTTATTGGTAAAGGTCAGGGCTAAAATAGCCGGCTGGGGGATTCCCTGTTCCAGCATGTGGGCTATGCGGCAGGTGATGACTCTGGTCTTGCCGGAACCCGCCCCGGCGATAATGAGTACCGGCCCCTCCAGGGTTTTTACCGCCCGGAGCTGGGGCTCGTTGAGTTCCGCCTCTAAATTAAGTTTCCCCATGCCTATAGATCTTTAATGAAAAACCGGAGCGCCCCGATTCCCAGTACCGTTACGGCGCTGACCACCGCTCCGGCGGCAGCTACCCCCAGAATAACCGCGGCCATGGTTTTCCGCCGGCCCAGTCCCAGCACCCAGGCGCCCAGGGTTCCGGTCCAGGCCCCGGTTACAGGCAGGGGAACGGCCACAAAGACCGTTACCCCAAGCCAGCCCCACTTTTCTACCTTTTCCCGCAGTTTAGCCCTGGCCCGTTCTATAAATTTTTCAAAGAGGGCGGCGTACCACCCCATTTTAAGGAAGATCTTATGCAGGGTGGCGAGAAAAAACCAGCACCCCGGAGCCGCCAGGGCGTTGACCGCCGCGGCAAAGGGATAGGCCCAGTACCAGGGTATTCCATTGGCGACGGCAAAGGGAATGCCCCCCCGAAGCTCCGAGATGGGCAGAAAGGACAAGAAAGCGGTCCAGCAGAGTACGGCGGCGGTGCTCATAACCTTAAAAATAGCACAAAACCGGGGAAAAATCTACCGGAAAACATGGAGACCCTGGCCGGTTTTTGGGAACTTCTCTAACAGTTCGGACAGAAAGAGCCCCATTGCTGCCATACGCTTTAGTTTTTGAAAAACTCATGATTTAGGGATTTTCCTATAGGCAGTTCCGGGCCTCAGGGTATATACTACAGCGGATAAGCCTTTTTCAAAATCCGGCGTTTTGGAAAAGCCCTGAGTATTATCCTTTGGAGGTTTCCATGAAATTGCTTATCGTTGATGATTCCCTGCTTATGCGCAAGGCTGTTGAAAGATCGCTGGCGGGAAAAAATCTTACCGTAGTAGGTTCCGCGGCTGACGGCGAAAGCGCCCTGCAGATGTTCTCCGAATCATTGCCCGATCTGGTAACTTTGGACATTTCCATGCCGAAAATGGACGGACTTACCTGCCTGGGGGAGATGCTAAAAATTAACCCGGCGGCTAAAATTTTAATGATTTCCTCCCAAACCGACAGCGTTACCGCTTCGGAGGCCATGCAAAAAGGCGCCGCCGGCATATTGGGGAAACCCTTTTCCAGCGCCCAGATACAGGATAAGGTGGATGAGATCCTGGGACTTCCCAAAAACTAATTCTCCCTGTCCTTTCATTCGCAACGGGGTTTAATACCCAAGAACCCGCCTTTCGGCGGGGGAGCTTTAGGGCGGTATCTATCAGGGAGCGTTCCGCCGCCGTCTGCCTGTTTGTTTTTTCCGGGATGCCGTTAGAATACCATACCCATGCCGTTTTTATGGCGGCGGCCTTCGTTTTCTGCCGTGCGCTTACTGCGGCATATAATCGCCAGTCACCTCATTGCCGTTACGCCGGGAATTGATTGGAGGGCCGGGTCCATATCCCGTCGAACCTTTGGCTCGCGCCTGCTCCGAAAAATTTACCACCACGGAAAAAGTTGTACTTCAATTTTCGGATCGGGGTATGGACCCGGCCTGTATAATAAATTTCCTCTCCACCGAAGACCCCTTAGTCGGGCAACCCGGATTCGAACCGGGGACCCCAAGTCCCCCAGCGTCTTGGGAACGAAAAATTATTGTCGCTCACCACAACCCTTGAAGACTTACCATTGTTTACGCTATCAAAGTATAGTAAAACAGACTAAAAAGTGTCAAGCAGGCGCATTGCCTAATAATTATTCCAGCCGAAAAGGAGCGGTTGCCCAGTAATAAAATCCAGCCGAAATCAGGCCGCGGGGGCCTGATCTCCTCCTCCCTGACCGGGAGGAT
>JAISMC010000173.1 GCA_031276965.1 Treponema sp. | reverse complement strand
CAAACAGGTTCGGGAAGCTTTAGACATGACCCAGGCGGCTTTTTCCCGGGTTATCTCCCTTTCCAGCGGGTATCTGGCCGGGGTGGAGGTGGAAAAGCGCCGGGTCAATGACCGGCTTGTCAAACTTGTCTGTTCCGCCTTTACGGTTAATGAACAATGGCTGCGGACGGGGAAGGGCGATATGTTTGCCCCCGCCGCCGACGAAATGTTCATCAAACTGGCCGGCCTGTTCAAAGAACTTGGCCCCAAGTACCGCCGGTACATCCTTAAAGAAATAGAACTCCTCCTTGAAATGCAGGATGCTGATAAAACGGTCTAGGAGTTTGTTGCGCTTCGCATGTAAAATCCCAAAAAATCGCCGATCAGGTGATTTTTTCCCTTGCAAACTCCGTTCGGACCAAAGGTCCGCAGATGCCGGATAATCGTGATTTTTATGGGTTTTTCAACGAAAAAGCCATAAAAATCTACAAGTGCAACAGACTCCTAGCCGTTTTCCGCTTCTATTTTGCCGTCCTGTCTCTATCATTTATTGATAGATGCAGGCGGGATGATACATTAGGGTTGCAGAAACTTCGGTTTCTGAACAACACCGCTTAAAACAGCAAAATGCGGAGCATTTTGCCAAGACTTGTTCGATAACCAACCGGGTTGTCGAACAAGTCCATTTTATCCCCACCGGTTCATGCCCCCCGCCCCGTGAAATCTCACGTCAAAAATCTGACCATGGGTTTTTACCGGTCAGTATCTTTGCGCGGTTTGAAGAAGCTGGTCAAGCGCCCGGTCCACTGTGTCCCGAAGGCGGACGATGTTCAGCCGCTTCTTCGCTTCCTCACTGACGTCCTCCCGCGCCAGAAGCCGTCATGGGGCGTAACGGGCTGGTCATAGACCTTCCGCGTCTTGCCCCGGGCGTCCCGCGTCTTATCAACAGGCTTGGTCGGCCGGGCTGCAGCGTTTTTCACAGCCCCCTTTTTCCAGTTTTGTGGCTTATACGGGCTTTGACCGGTTTCCCGTACAGGCGAAGGATTTTGGTCTTCCCCCCGCCGCCCAGGATACCGGTGGCATACTTCCGGTTGTAACCGGTGGTAGTGATGAAATCGTCAGGGACCTTTGATTTTTCAGGCCTGGTGTTCGCGGCCCGGTAATGGACGGCGAACTCCCGGACAACCGGTTTTCGTTCTTTCACGGACAACCCCCTATTTCCTCCGGCGGCCTTTCCCGCCGGATAAAGTTCAAGCTCCCATGGCCGGATTTTTACCCGAGATTCCGCCCCTTCGGTCAGATGTTACGTGAGGCAATGCGGGTACTTGACTAATTTTAGAAAAAAAAATATACTCCAAACATCGCCGCAGGGTAGAGCAGTTGGCAGCTCGTCGGGCTCATAACCCGGAGGTCCCAGGTTCGAGTCCTGGCCCTGCTAATGGCTTGTAATTCTTTATAATATAAGGAGTTACGAGCCTTTTTTATTCGAAAGTCTGGTTTAATACCCCGGAGCTCTGTTCCGGCTCAAATAGCGCAACACATACAAAAAATTGGTATTAAACCAGACGGTATTATAAACTTCCTATCGAACGAGCCGCCGGTCAAACCAACGCAACGCCTAAGATACCGCGGAGCTCTGCTCCGCGGAGGCTCATTTTCCGCCTACGTTTTACCTACGGTTGACGATTGGTTTTTGAGGCACATATCCGGGGCCCTCCGGGCAGACGGCAAAGCCGAAAGATCCCAGGCCGGCCAATGAAGAACCCAGGGGCAAGCCCCTGGGTATCAAAGATCTCTATTACTTCCGGGTTTTTTAGCGTTGCCCTAGAACTCCGCAGTCCTCGCCTTTTCAAACTCCGCCTGAATCTCCTTGGAGGGAGGAGCGGTCAATAAGCTCACCACTACAATCACGATACAGGAAAGGATAAAGGCGGGCAAAAGCTCATAGATCCCCAAAACGCCGCCCAGAGGCTTGATCTGGGTTTTCCAAATAACCACCGCGGCGCCGCCGGTAATCATGCCCGCTACGGCCGCAGGAAAGCTGGTCCGTTTCCAGAAGAGGCTGAAAAGGATAAGAGGCCCAAAGGAAGCGCCGAATCCGGCCCAGGCATAGGAAACTACGCTGAAGATGGAATCGCTTCCCGAAACCGCAATGACCACGCCGAATACCGTTACCGCCAGCATGGCGATACGGGCCACCCACATAACCATCGCTTCCGGGGCATCCTTCTTTATCAGATCCTTAAAAATGTCGTTTGCTAAAGAGGAGGAAACAATCAGCATATACGAATCGGAGGAGCTCATGGAGGCCGCCAGGATCCCCGAAATAACTACCCCCGCAACGAGGGGCGGGAAAAAACGGACCCCCATGTAGAGGAAAATCCGCTCCGCATCTCCGCTTGATGTCAGCAGGGCGGGGAAGATGGCGCGGCCTATCAGGCCTATAAGCACCGCCGCGCTCATACTGATAAAGCACCAAATAACCGCAATCATGCTGGAGCGCTTGATCATCGAGGTTTTCTTGACAGCCATAAAACGGACCAGTACGTGGGGCATGCCGAAGTAACCAAGCCCCCAGGCCATGGTGGAAATAATGGTAAGAAGGCCGTAGGAAGCGCCGGCGCCGAAGCGGGGAACGCCGTTTACCACCTGTTGAGCGCCATCCGCCATTTCCGGGGTGGCTATCCCGAAGAAATCAACAAACCGGGGGAAGTCTGCCAGATTTTGAGCTATCCCCTCCGCACCTCCTGCATGGAAGAAGCCGAAGATCAGCACCAGCGCCAGGGCGCCGACCATAAGCAGACCCTGGATAAGATCGGTCATCCCCACTGCCATGAAACCTCCCAGCAGGGTATAGACCATAACCAGCAGAGCCCCCAGGATAACCATGGCGACAAAGTAGTTATCGGCGTTAAAAACAAAGCCGAAAAGCTTGCCGAACACAATGAATTGAGAACCTACATAAACAGAGAAGAACCCCAGGCTGATAAGGGCCGCAATAGCCAGCAGTATGCGTTTTTTATCGTGGAAACGCTTACTGAAAAATTCAGGAATGGTGATGGCGTTATCGGCGATCTGGGAATAGATCCGGAGCCGCTTGGCCACCAGGGCCCAGTTAACCCAGGTCCCGATAAAAAGCCCCAAAGCGGTCCAAAAAGCGTCGCTGAGGCCGTAAAAATAGGCCACCCCCGGCAAACCCATAAGCAGCCACCCCGACATATCCGAGGCCTCCGCGCTCAGGGCGGCAAGCCAGGGACCAAAGCTCCGGCGGGCAAGGAAGTATTCCTCAGGATTACTGTTGCTTCTGCTGGCATACCAGAGGCCGATAACGATCATCGCCACCAGATACGCACCCATTCCGAACAAGGTCTGAAAATTAACGGCAGCCATGCACTCCTCCTAAACCGTTTAACGGTAAGATATCCATAGAGTACGGAAAAGGGCCTCTCCGGGTCAACTGGGAAGAATCTCGACGAAGGGAAACGGATTTGTTATTTTATAAGTGGAGTTGTTCAGAGCCTTCAGTTTTCTGTCAAACCGAAGGTTCGCCAATAACCGGGTTGTCAAACAAGTCCAGTATTGTAAAAACTGAAACTAAGGGGAATACCGTGCGGGCCATTATGAGTATTTTGAGCGGCATAATCAGTATCTACATGCTTCTTATCTTTGTTAGAATTCTTTTGACATGGTTCAGCGGCGCCTGCTACGGCAGGGCCTTCGAGGCGCTGCGGAGCATTACCGATCCCTACCTGGACTGGTTCCGCCGCTTCCCCCTGCGCCTGGGTCTTTTCGATCTCTCTCCCCTGGCGGCCCTGGCGGTTTTATCCCTCATCAATAATATCTTCAAGCTCCTGGCCAGACAGGGCCGGATCAGCGTTGGCGTCATCCTGGGGATGATCCTCTCCTCCCTTTGGTCGGCGGCTTCCTTTATCCTCGGCTTTCTTATCATTGTCCTGGCGCTGCGGCTTATCGCTTATCTTGCCAGCCGGGATATGTATCACAGCTTCTGGCGTATCGTAGATCTTATAGCCCAGCCCGTACTCTACCGGATTAACCGGATCATCTTCAGAAACCGGCTGGTCCATTACCTTACAGGGCTTATCACGGCCATGGCGGCCCTGCTGGCGCTGTGGATCACCGGGGGCCGTCTTGCCGCTCTGGCCGTGAGGCTCCTTTCGGGTCTCCCCTTCTAGCGATGTTTCTCCGGGAGCTTGACGCGCCCATAAGCCGTATCCGGGGCGCAGGTCCCGCAGCGTCCCGTGCCCTCGCCGAGACAGGAATCTCCAGCGTGGGAGAGCTGCTCTGCCGTTATCCCCGGGACTGGGAAGACCGCAGCCGCCGGATCCCCCTCAAAAATTTTAACCAGGGACCGGTCTGTACGGTAGTCAAGGTCCTGGCCCACGACTGGTTCGGGGCAGGCCGCATGAAGACCCTCAAAATCCATGTAGAGGATGAGAGCGCCCGGGCGGTACTGGTCTGTTTTAACCGGCCCTTTCTGGAAAAACAGCTTATCCCCGGGGAACGCTACCGGCTTTGGGGCCGCTTTTCCTATAAATACGGCGAACTCCAGGCCGCTCTTTTTGAGGTGGAACCCGTGCAAGGCCCGACGGAGGGGCGCGGGGAGGAGAACAAAAAAATCGGCCGTATACTGCCCGTTTATCCCCTCGGCGGAGACCTTAAACAGGGTACGCTCCGCCGCCTCATACGGCGGGCCCTCGATCAGTATGTCCCCTCCCTGGAAGATGAACTTCCCGCGGAGATTATCCTCCGGGACGGCCTTCTCTCCAAGGGGGAGGCTCTCAGGGCGATCCATTTTCCTGCTTCCATGGCGGAACTGGAACTGGCCCGCAAAACCTTAATCTACGAAGAACTTTTCTATCTTGAGATGATGGCAGGAAAGCGGGCCCTGGAACGGCGGATGGGACCGGAACGGGCCGTGGATCATTCAAGGGCCGGAGAATTTTCCCCCCTGCAGCGGCGGCTGCTGGAACGGCTTCCCTTCAGTCTTACTCCGGGCCAGACCGGGGCGGCGGCGGAAATAAACCAGGATATGGCAGGACCCTACCCTATGGCCCGGCTTCTTCAGGGAGACGTAGGCTCCGGTAAAACCCTGGTGTCCTTTCTTGCCGTACTCCGGGCTGTTGAAAGCGGCGGCCAGGCGGCGATCATGGCCCCCACAGAACTGTTGGCCCGGCAGCATGCGGAAAACGCCGCCCGGCTTCTGGAACCTATCGGCGTCCGGCCTGCGTTTCTTACGGGAAATGTTAAAGCCGCAGGCCGTTCCCGGCTCCTGGCGGCCCTGACCGGAGGAGAGATCGATCTGGCGGTGGGAACCCACGCCCTTTTCTCAAAGGACGTGGTTTACCGGAATTT
The DNA here is from genome assembly GCA_031276965.1 of Treponema sp. GTDB lineage: Bacteria > Spirochaetota > Spirochaetia > Treponematales > Breznakiellaceae > JAISMC01. The sequence continues at coordinate 18,386 of JAISMC010000173.1, read as the reverse complement.
ACGGCTGGTGGTAGTGGACGAGCAGCACCGCTTTGGGGTAACCCAGCGGCAGGCTATCATGGCCAAGGGACATACCTCCGGAATATCTCCGGGAACGCCGGACCTTTTGATGATGAGCGCCACCCCCATACCCCGGACCCTGGCCTTGACGGTTTTCGGCGACCTCGACGTATCGGTGATCCGGGATCTGCCCCCCGGCCGGAAACCGGTAAAAACCCATCTGGCAAAAGAATCCAACGAAGCCAAGGTCTACGATTTCGTCGGCAGGGAACTGGCCGCCGGCCGTCAGGCCTACTTTGTGTATCCCTTGATAGAAGCAAATGAAGGGGATTTGAAGGACGCCGTCTCCATGGCGGATCGCCTTACCCGGGAGATATTCCCCCAGTATCCCGCGGCGCTCATCCATTCCAGGGTCGATGATGAGGAAAAGCGGTACATTATGGAATCTTTCCGCCGGGGAGATATTAAAATCCTCGCCGCCACCAGCGTCGTAGAGGTTGGGGTGGACGTACCCAATGCGAACTGCATGGTCATTGAACACGCCGAGCGTTTCGGCCTCTCCGCCCTGCACCAGCTCCGGGGCCGGGTGGGACGGGGTACGGATCAGGCCTACTGTTTTCTCATCTACTCGGACCGTCAGGATTCCGCCGGCGGCGTCCTTACCGGAGAGGGTAAGACCCGGCTCAAGGTAATGCTGGAAAACAACGACGGCTTTGTCATCGCCGAAGAAGACCTAAAACTCCGGGGTCCCGGCCAGATTGCCGGCATAGAGCAGTCGGGCTACCTCTCCCTGGGCATAGCCGATCCTGTCCGTGACGCCGCTGAACTTGCCAGGGCCCGGACCGACGCCTTTGCCGTCTTAGAAAAGGATCCGGGCCTCCTGGAGCCGGAACACCGGCGCATCGCCGCCGTTCTGGAAAAGGCGCCCCCCTTCCCGGCGGTGGGCCTATAACAGGCGGCGGACATTCCCCGGAAGGGGACGCAGAATTACGGCCCGAAAATTATTCTTTCCATTGGCGCTTTTATATGATATAATGTACCCATGGGAATTCTGGACATTATCCCCAATAAATCCTCATCCGCCATTGAACTGGATGTATCGGCGCAGGAAGCTTTAAAGAAGATGCCTGTGGATGTCTTTGACGGGCTCTATCTGGGAGAAACCAAGGCGGAGGCCCTGATTCTCTGCATCGACATACGTAATTTCAGCAATTTTCTCTGCAATTCTGACGAAAGCGCCGTTTTTACGCTGATAAAGGAATTCAGCTCCAACTTTCTATCCTGCGTAAATCAATTAGGATACAACTGCTCCTATTACAAGCTGCTCGGCGACGGGGCCATTGTCATCTGGGACGAAGCCACCGGAGATCACCTGCAGGAGGCCCTGACGGTCTTTGACACGTTTAGAGATTTCCTTAACGAGGACCTCTTTGTCTCCTCGCCGGGGCTGGGGCTTGCCGGCGCGCTGGTGCTCGAAAAAATATTCAAGTATGAAATTTCCGCTGAAGCAGCGGGATTGAAGTACCGGGACTATGTAGGTTACGGCATCAATCTGGCCTGCCGCCTGCAGACCCTTGCCGAAAAGGACCAGTTGATCATCAATCAAAAACTTGCCGTAGAGAAAAAGGTCCCCTGCAAACCAAACCGGACCCGAAAACTGCTCCACAAGCTGGAAATACAGAAGGGGCTTCAACCGGAAGATCGTTCTGCGGTGTATTTATATTCCTCATAAACTTTCCGTCAAAGCAGGCCGCCGGGGATTAAACCCGGCTGTGAAAAAACGCCGTTCCGGCGGGGGGTTTTACGGACTGTACTTGCCGTACATCCTTCTCTGCCGTACACTTTTCCCGGAGGCTTGTATGATCTACAGGGATTACGGGAAAACAGGCGAAAAGGTGTCTCTTCTGGGCTTTGGGGGAATGCGTTTTGCCCATATAGATAATCACGATGAATGTATCAGGATGATAGTTAAAGCCGCCGAGGGCGGAGTTACCTACTTTGATACCGCCCCGGACTATTTCGGCGTTAAAAGCGAAACCGTGTTCGGCATGGGTTTCGAGGAACTGCGCCGACGGAAGCTCCCCTACTATGCGGCGACCAAAACCTTCAAATCCAAAGAAGAGGATATCCGCAGGGAAATTGAGGCCCAGCTTAAACGGCTGAATATACCGGCCATTGATTTTTACCACATCTGGTGTATCACGAGCCTGGACAACTGGCGGGCCCGGAAGAAGAATGGTATCCTGGAAACCTTCAGAAAACTTAAAGACGAAGGGCTTATCCGGCATATCTGTATATCCAGCCATCTTATCCAGGACGAAATTGAAGAACTCCTCATGGAAGGGGTCTTCGAGGGGGTTCTCTTCGGTTATTCAGCCTACAACTTCAAGACCAGAGAAAAGGCCTTTAACGCTATCCGGGCCAAGCAGCTTGGGGCGGTGGTGATGAATCCCCTGGGGGGCGGCATTATTCCCCAGCACCCTGAACTTTTCAGCTTCCTGGGGCGGAAAGAAGCGAAAGAACCGGCGGAAAGTTTCCCGGCGGTCCATGAGGCCCTTCGTTTCCTTTGGGACCACAGGGACATTACCGTTACCCTGGTGGGATTCAGTTCGGAAGCGGAAATATCCGCCGCCCTGGCGGCCATGGAGGGGTATAAGCCCCGGTCCGGGGCGGAGCTCGCGGTAATTAAAGCCGGCGCTTCCGCCTCTTTCGAGGGGCTTTGTACCGGCTGCGCCTACTGCGATGACTGCCCTCAAGACATCCCCATCCCCCAGTACATGGACGCTTACAACCAAAAACTGCTGACCCCCGGCGGGGATAAGGCGCTCCAGCAGCGGCTCTCCATACATTGGGGCATTACCGCCGAAGGGGCCGCAAAATGCGTTGCCTGCGGCCAGTGTGAAAACGCCTGTACCCAGCATCTGGACATCATAAAAAGGCTCAAATTCATCGCCGGGGAAAAGGCCGGTTAGGGCCGTAATTTCCGGGATAGATCGAAGCCTTGACGGCATGTAGTATCTTTACTATAATAACTATTCCTATGGTTTTTATAGGGTATTCCCGATATTGAAGTTCCCGGGGGTTTAGAGTACCGTGTCAATGCAGAGGAGAGCCGATGATTGTCCTTAAGGGAATTATAAAACAGTATGCAGACGTAAAGGCCCTGCGGGAAGTGGATCTGACCGTAGCCGATGGAAGCATCTATGGCATCATTGGAAGGAGCGGCGCGGGGAAGTCCACCCTGCTGCGGATTATGAGCCTTCTGGAGTCTCCCAATCAGGGGGAGGTGTTCTACAACGGCGAACGGGTAGATACGCTCCGGGGCAGGGATCTTCTTTTACGGCGCAGAAAAATGGGTATGATATTCCAGAATTTCAACCTGCTCTCCTCCCGGAATGTGGCGGGCAATGTCGCCTATCCCCTGGAAATCGCCGGTTTCCACAAAAAACATATCCACGAGCGGGTGGATGAACTGCTGGAGCTGGTCGGCATTTCGGACAAGCGTAAGGCCAGGCTCCGGGAACTTTCCGGGGGGCAGAAACAGCGGGTAGCCATTGCCCGGGCCCTGGCGGTGAACCCGGAGGTTCTCTTCTGTGACGAGGCCACCAGTTCCCTGGACCCCCAAACCACCCGGGCCATTCTTGGCCTTATCAAAGACCTCCACGACAAGCTTAAGATTACGGTGGTGCTCGTTACCCACCAGATGGGGGTCATCCGGGAGGTCTGCGAAGAAGTGGCGGTGCTGGATGAAGGGTATATTGCGGAACGGGGAACCGTCAAGTCCGTATTCGATGCGCCCAAAACCGCGGCCGCCCGGGAGTTAGTCTATGCCTAGTAAATTATGGGATGTACTTTCCATGCTTCCCCAGTCAACCCTGGAAACGATCTACATGACCTTTCTCTCCACCTTTTTCGCCTGCCTTATGGGTTTTCCCCTGGGAACTTATCTCTATTCAAGCTCCCCCGCAGGGCTCGTTCCCCGGCCGCTGATCTACAATGTACTTTCCCGGATTGTAAACCTCTTCCGGTCCCTTCCCTTTATTATACTGATGATACTCCTTATCCCCCTGTCCCGGCTTATCATCAGGACCAGCATTGGTCCCACCGCGGTGATTATCCCTCTGTCCATAGCGGCGGCGCCCTTTGTGGCCCGAATCGCCGAGGCCGCTCTTTCCGAGGTGGATCAGGGGGTCCTTACCGCCGCCAAGGCCATGGGGTCTACCAATTTTCAGATTATCCGGAAGGTGCTTATCCCCGAAGCCCTGCCCGCCCTTGTCTCCGGGCTGGCCCTTACCATCATCAATCTGATCAGCTATTCCGCCATGGCCGGAGCCATAGGCGGCGGCGGCCTGGGGGACCTGGCCATACGCTACGGCTACTACCGCTTTCGCATAGACGTTACTATTGCGGCGGTCATCGTTATTCTTATTCTGGTTGAGGCGGTGCAGATTATTGGTACCATGATCAGCCGCAGCCTTCTGTCAAAGCGTTGATCCGGGGACAAGCCAAATTTGTGGAATAAAAGCGGCAGCTTTTAAAATATTTTTTGGAGGATTTATTAGATGAAGAAAAACCTACTCAGCCTATTTATTGCGGGCATCCTGATTCTGGCGGCATACCAGCCCGCCCATGCCCGGCCGGCCGGCGATCAATCCGCATCGGTCCTGACGGTCGGCGCAACCCCGGTGCCCCATGCGGAGCTCCTTAATCTGATCAAGGATGATCTGGCCGCTCAGGGCGTTACCCTCAAGGTGGTGGAATTTACCGATTATGTTACCCCGAATACGGCCCTGCTGGCGGGGGATCTGGACGCAAACTTTTTCCAGCATATCCCTTACCTGAATTCCAACGCCGAATGGAGTGCCCTGGTTTCCGCCTTTGGAGTTCACATTGAGCCCTTCGGGATCTACGCAAGGTCGATAAAGAACATCGCGGATCTTCCCAACGGCGCCACCATCGCAGTCCCCAATGATCCCACCAACGGAGGCCGGGCGCTGCTTCTGCTCCAGTCCAATGGGATCATCACCCTCCGTTCCGGCGGCGGCCTCGAAGCCACCCCCAGGGATATTACGGGGAACCCCAAGAACCTTAAATTCCGGGAACTCGAAGCGGCGCAGCTTCCCCGGTCCCTGGCAGATGTGGACGCCGCCGCCATCAACGGCAACTATGCCCTGGAAGCGGGACTCAACCCCACCAGGGATTCCCTGATCATCGAAGGAGCCGATTCTCCCTACGTAAATATCGTGGTGGTCCGGCGGGGCAGCGAAAATGATCCCCGGATCAAGGCCTTAAAGGAGGCCCTGCTTTCGGCGAAAGTGAAGGATTACATTAAAAAAACTTGGTCCGACGGCAGCGTGGTGCCGGTTTTCTAAAACCCCAAACGAAGGACCACCCAGACCCGGCGGTCCTTCGTTACACAGGGCCGGAAATGAACCTCCCCTGCCCTAAAGAGCAGGGGACAAGACCTGCTGTGAATGAACGCTGCGTGCCATTTCTAACCCGCCCGCCTCTTCAGAATGCCTTAAACTAAAAAACAGTTTGAAAAAACTTTTTTTCTAAAAAAATACAAATACTCTTGACAAACATTTTTATATGTTATAAAAACTATATAAATACTAGGAAAAGGAGTATCTTTATGAAAAAGACTATCCTCAGCCTGCTTATCGCAGGCGCCATGGTTTTGGCTTCTACCCAAACGGTGGAAGCTAAAGGTAACGCACAGAAATCCATTACCCTTACTGTCGGAGTAAACCCCGTACCCCATGGGGAGCTTTTGGAACTGATTAAGGAGGATTTAGCCGCCCTGGGCGTCGAGCTGAAAATAGTGGTATTTACCGACTATATCCAGCCCAATGCAGCTCTTCTGGCGGGAGATCTGGACGCCAATTACTTCCAGACCATCCCCTACCTGGAGTCCAGTGAGGAATGGAAAAATACCCTTTCCTTCATCTGGGGGGTTCATGTAGAACCCTATGGTCTTTACTCGGAAAAGTACAAAAGCCTGGCGGACATCCCTGACGGGGCCACTATAGCCATCAATAATGACCCCGCCAACGAAGGCCGGGCCCTGCTTTTGCTCCAGGCTAACGGCCTTATCAAGCTTGATCCCGCTTCGGGGCTCCGGGCAACGCCCCGGGATATTATTTCCAACCCAAAGAACCTCAAATTCCGGGAACTTGAGGCCGCTCAGCTTCCCCGGTCCCTGCCCGATGTGGACGCCGCCACCATTAACGGCAACTATGCCCTGGAAGCGGGGTTCAACCCGGTCCGGGATTCCCTTATCATTGAAGGGGCCGACTCTCCCTATGTAAACGGGCTGGTGGTTAAAAAAGGCAGCGAAGGGGACAGCCGGCTTGAGGCCCTCAAGAAGGTCCTGCTTACCCAGAAGGTGAAGGATTACATCAGCAGCCATTATGACGGCGGAGTGGTGGCCGTCTTCTAAACCATTTGGCTGGTACCCCAAGGGGCTGCCCGGAGATCCTCTGGACAGCCCCGGTTGGGGGCCGCTCCGGTTTATTCGAAAGTCTGGTTTAATACCCCCCGGAGCTCTGCTCCGGCTCAAATAGCGTAACGCATACAAAAAATTGGTATTAAACCAGACGGTATTATAAACTTCCTATCGAACGAGCCTCTGTTGAAATAAGGCGCCGCTAAGGATACCGCGGAACTCTGCTCCGCGGAGGCTCATTTGTTGCCATTGCGCAGGTCATAATATAATCCGCGCTTGCCCGGTCTAAAGCGTCAAGCAGTTCCCGCCGGCGGGTAAAAATACCACCTTTGCCCGGCTTAAGCGTTATACCGGCATTGGTAATTTCTTCATCTAAAGCGTTTACTTCTTCCCCCGGTCATTCTTGCCATAGTTCCCCTATAAATTAAGTTCACTGATAAATTTCTTTCTGCACGGCATAGCGAATATTTGACTCTGTTATACCATGTTTAAACGCCGCTTCATTGAATTCGATATTCGGGAACATATGGACAGTTTAAGCGGAAATTCCCGTTATTACAACGCCGCAATTCGGCGCCTGGCGTCCGTGCGTTACTTGCTTTACAGGCGGTTTTAGGCATACAGTGAAAATGTGGAGGAAAACTGTGAAACTTAATTACACGTATGTACTGGACGACGGGTTTTACGTGGGTCATCTGGACGATTACCCCGAATATACCACTCAGGGAGAAAATCTTGAGGATTTTGAAGACGCGCTCAGGGAAATTTACGGTTGGGTTTTGGACGGTACGTTAGAAGTAAAAGAACATAAAGGTGTTTTAGAGGTTGCCGGTTGAAACGTAACGATTTTATAAAAATCCTTAAAGACAGAGGCGTTGTTTTTCATAATCACGGGGCAAAACATGATATTTTTATATATCAGAATTCCGGAAAGAAAATTCCCATCCCAAGGCATGGAGAAATTAAAAACACAACCGTTACAAAAATTTTGAGGGAAGTACCCGATTGATCGGGAAGTGGACCATTTGCGTTTACTTAACCAGGAATTCTGCGCCGTCCCTAAGCCGCGAAAACAATGCCTGTCACCCCTGCGCCGCCCTGTCCGGCTCCCCGCCGCTTACTCCCAGTTCTCGCTTGTGCTGCTGTTAAGGTTTACGTCCGGCCCTGCCGTACTGTTCCGCTTGAGCCCGCCGAACATATACGCCGCGTGGCCGCTGCCGGAAGCGGCGGTGTTTTCATCACTGCCCGGCGTGTGGATCCTATCGGTGTCGCCGAAGATAACGCCGCCGGTTTTGCTGAAGGAACCGTCGTACACATACACCCCGCCGCCGTCGAAGCTGGTCGTATTGCCGCTGATGGTTCCCCCGCTCATGATGAAATCGCTCTCCACAAACACTCCGCCGCCATAGCCGGCCGTATTACCACCGATGATTCCCCCGCTCATGGTGAAGGCGCCATCGTACACATACACCCCGCCGCCCCAGCCGGTATCGCTGACCGTATTACCGCTGATGGTTCCCCCGTCCATGGTGAAATCGCCGCTGTTTACATATACCCCGCCGCCGCCACCGTAGCCGGCTGTGGCCGTATTGCCGCTGATGGTTCCCCCGCTCATGGTGAAGGTACTGCCTATGCCCATCACATGCACCCCGCCGCCGCTGCCCGCGGCGATGGAGTTGTTCCGCAGCGTTACCCCGCTGTTTACTGTCAGCCTGCCGGAATTGACCCTTACCAGGGGGCCAACGGTGGTGCCGTTGTCCGCGCCGCCGTCCAGGATCAGGGAGCCCCCCTGGGGATGGCCCAGGGTCAAATCCCCGCCGTCTACGGTAAAAAACGAGCCGGTAAACGGCGTTGCGCCCTCCCGCCGGATGGTCCGGCTTCCTTCAAAGGCAGTGATGGTAAGGGGCCGGGTGATGCTTATAGCCGTATCCGTACTGCCCGGCGTTATGTCCGCCGCCAGGCCGATAAGATCCGGCCCGGTAAGACCTTCGGCGGCGCTCTTTAGTTCCGCCCAGGTGCTTACCGGGGTAACGGAAAGGTAAAAGCCGATTTCTTCTTTAAGCGGGCGGTTAAAGTCGTCGCAGGTAGTAAAGGCCAAAGCGGCCAGGGTTGTGGCCGTCAGGATTGCGGCAGCCCGGCGGCAGGAGCAAGCCCGCTTCATCCCCGGAAACCCATGGGGGGGGGGGGGGGGTTAATTCGTTACTATATAAGGAATTATATGCTGCCTTCATGGCGGGCCTCCGGTTGTAGCCGGTTTTTATGCTATCACAGCCGGGTGGTACTGTCAAATAAAAAGCGGGGAACCGCGAAGCGCAAAGGAAAGCGGCCGGGCCGGACCGGGCCGCGGGTCCGCCGGACCGCCGCCCTCCCTGTGCCGGTAGGGGTCCCATAGGGCCTAAAGGCCCCGGTACCCGGGCCGCGGGCTACAGCCTCTGGGTCAAAAGCGGGGCCGGATACGTCATCCGGCCTCCCGGACAGATCATCCAGTTTCCCGGAAGGGCCCCCCGGCCCCCCGGAAAGGTCATTCAGTCCCCCGGACAGATCATCCGGCAGCTTAATAGTATTTTTTGCCTGTCCTTTGTATGTTTTTCTATACGCCGGGATTTTTTCCGGCCCGCGGGTCCGCTTCGATTGCTCCTAATTCCTTGTTATATATATAAATAGCCGAATATGTGTTTCCGCCGGAATCATGGGATAATGATGGTATGGTTTTTGCTAAAAGGATTATATGCGTTACATGCCGGTACAGAAAAACATATTTCGAGAGATCCCCGTTGTATTTGCGGCTATCAATCTTGAAGAGCTTACAACCGAGTTGATCAGAAAATCCATACACTTCCTCATTGCCCTGTGTCCCGTTATGGCGGCGGTAAACCGGCCTTTTACGATTGCCCTGCTTGTAACCGGGGTCATGGTCTATACCTGTTTGGAAAGGCTCCGGCTGGGGGGGCAGTTCGTTCCGTTTGTTTCCTTCCTGACGCTTATGGCCTCCCGGCCGCGGGACCGGAACCGTTTTGTGCTTGGACCGGTAACGCTCGGCCTGGGGGCGCTTTTGGCCCTGCTTTTCTATCCTTCCCCCGCCGCCTCCATTGCCGTCTATGCCCTGGCCTTTGGCGATGGTTTTGCCAGCCTGGCGGGCAAGTTCTTTGGGCGGATACGGCCTCCCTTCCTTCTGGGCAAGAGCGTCGAAGGGTCTTTCGCCTGTTTCGCTGCGGTCTTTATCGCCGCCTATAGGGTTTCGGGACGTATTACGGCGGCGGTTTTTGCCGGCCTCGTGGCGGCCTTAACGGAAGCCCTGCCTTTGGAAGATTACGATAACCTGGTCCTTCCCCTGACGGTGGGATTCATGGTTCAGTTCGTCCTCTAAGCCCGCTAGAGCCAGAGATAAACCTGATGCAGGCAGCTGGCGATAAACCAGGTCCCCAGTCCCAGAATGGCCAGGCCGGGGAAGGGGGTTACCCAGGTGTCGGCGGTGATAAGCAGATGCCGGCCCAAAAATGCCAGTAAAGCGCCTATTCCGGTAAAGACATATTCCCTGGATCCCCGGGAATAGGCGGCGATTAAAAAACTTATCACCGTAATTACCGCAATTCCCATTTCGACCAGCCTGAACATGGAGGCGTAGCCGCTTATCATGTTTAAATTGCTCTCCCAGGAAAGGCCGTCGATGGGAACCCCCAAAGCAATGACCAGGGCGGCGGCGGCAATAATGAAAATAAAGCTGCCCTGTCTTTGAATCTGAAGGCCCGCGGCGTAAACACTGGCGGCAAAAAGGGAAAATATCCCGAAGTAGCGGCCAAAAAGGAGCGCCCGCCAGGCCAGGACCAGAAATACGCTGGGCAGATCAAACTGCATCCGTATGGGAACCATAATCCGGGCCGCCTCGAAGGCAAAGGACAGGACGAAAAAGGCCACAAAGAGAATTTCGGGAGACTGGGTCTTTTCAAAGAAGTAGTAGATCAGTACCACCGTTACCAGAGAATAAACCACCGAGACAAGAATGGCGGCAAAGGGCGCATAGGGCGCCGGCTGGAGAAAACGGCTGATCAGGGGCTGCACCAGGCCGGAAGCGCGCTGTCCCGCGGCGGTCAGCGCAGGATAGACCGGCAGTATCATATAGGCGGTAACGGTTACCAGTCCCAGGGCCGCGATGGAAAGGAATATGCCCGCCTTAAAATAGAGATTCCGTTCCAGCAAAGTCATGGGATAAGCATAACCTATCCCCTGTGGACGCTCAAGACCGGCGGCGGCAAACCGGAATTCCACCGCCGCGCTTAATCATAAAGCCCAAAGGTTTTCTCTCCGATATTAACAGGGAGAACCCCTAGAAAAGGAGTAAACGGTGAAAAAGAAAGCTGTTTTTATCATATTAGCCCTGATCCTCTGCATTTCCCTTTGGGCTGGGGATACCGCTTCCTTTGTGGATCTTGGTTTTTCTCCCGACGGCAGGATCTATGTCTTTGCCCAATACGGGGTAGAATCCTCTACCCTCCGCCCCTGGGCGGATATGTTTGTGGTGGATGTGCCCCGGAACAATTTTGTTTCCGGGGGTAAAATTTCCTATGCCCATGACAGTCCGGTAACGGCGGGCCAGGACGGTTCCGGGGCGCTGTACCGGATTATAGCCCGGAACGCCGCCCTGGCGGAACGTTACGGGGTCAGCTTTCTCCTTCAGGGGCAACCCCTTTACATCGCCATGGAAAATGCCGCCGCCGCCGGGGAAACTATCGAATTCCGGGATTTTGAGCAGGGCGCTTCCTACAGGGCTGTTTTGGTCTCCTACGTGGAGGGAAGCGGGACCGGTCTTAAATCATCTTTCTATATCAATCTGGAGAGAACCGCCAGGGACGGTTCCAAAAAAACCTACACCGTGGGCGCCCCCCAGATAAAGCGTCCCCTCATCGCATCCTACCGGATCGGCAAGGTGGTAATAGCTCCCGGAGACGGCTCGCTTATCTTTGTCATTGAAACCCGTAAACCCAGCGGAGGCGACTTTGAAATCCGTTATATGGTAGAAGCCCTGAGGCTTTAAGCCGCTGCAAAGGCCCCGCTCAGGCGGGGCTTTTTTATGCAGTTCCGGCATACGGGAAACTCCGAAACTCCGGCCGGGGTTCCGGGGTCTCCGTATCTTTTCCTGACCGCCCATTTCAGCTATACTGTTTTCCGATGGCCAAGAAAAGCGAACATTGGGCGGACATTACCGCGGAGAAAATTATCCGCGAGAAGGGCGGCAAAGCCTGTTACACCTGCGCTTCCGGTATTACCCCTTCGGGAACGGTACATATCGGCAACTTCCGCGAGATTATTTCGGTGGATCTGGTAGTCCGGGCCCTGCGGGATATGGGCAAAAAAGCGCGGTTCATTTATTCCTGGGATGATTATGATGTTTTCCGTAAGGTTCCCAAAAATATGCCTAACCAGGAGGAATTGGCCAAATATCTCCGCTTCCCCATTACCATGGTGCCCGATCCCTGGGGCCGGGACGAAAGCTACGCCCGGCATAATGAGGTTGATGTGGAAACCATACTCCCCCTGGTGGGGATAGAACCGGAGTATCTCTATCAGGCGCAAAAGTACCGGGCCTCCGCCTATGCCCAGGGTATCCGCCGGGCCCTGGAACGCCGGGAAACCCTCAAGGCCATTCTGGATATATTCCGGGACGAGGATCACAAAATTCAGGGTGAATGGTGGCCGGTGAACGTTTTCTGCGAAAAGTGCAGCAGGGACGAGACAGACATTGACGGCTGGGATGAAGACTGGGGCCTTACCTATCACTGCAGAAGCTGCGGCCACGAAGAGACAGTGGACATACGACGGGCCAAAGGGATAAAGCTTGGCTGGCGCATAGACTGGCCCATGCGCTGGGAGTACGAGCAGGTGGACTTTGAACCCGCCGGCAAGGACCATCACAGCCAGGGCGGTTCCTTCGACACCGCCCGTCATGTCTGCAAGGACGTATACGGCTGGGATGCGCCGGTAACCTTTCAGTATGACTTTATCGGCAGCAAGGGAAGTCCCGGAAAGATGTCCAGTTCGACGGGCAGGGTGATAAACATCGAAGATGTCCTCCGGGTCTATACCCCGGAACTGACCCGTTACCTCTTTGCGGGAACCCGGCCCAATACGGAATTCACCATTTCCTTCGATCTGGACGTGATCAAGATCTATGAAGATTATGACCGGATCGAGCGCATAGCCTGGAAACTTGAAGCCGCCAAAGACGAAGGAGCCTATCAAAGGGCCCGGCGGATCTACGAGCTTTCCCAGGTTAATCCCGGAATCAAACTTGAAGGAACGCCTCCTTTCCAGGTTCCTTTCCGGCATCTTTCTAACCTTATCCAAATCGCCGGCGGGGACATTGATAAGGTCCTTGCCGGATTTGGGGAAGACGCGCCGGAATCATCCGGCGGAATCCCGAATACCGGCGCGGAACAGGCCGCCCGGCTGAGAAACCGCTGTACATGCGCCAGGTATTGGGCGGAGGAATGCGCCCCGGAGGAATTCCGTTTCAGGCTTAAACCGGCCGGGGCCCCTCCGGCAGAAGAACTTTCCGCCGAAGAGCGTAAAGCGGTGCGGGAACTTCGGGACCAAGTGATCGCCGGGATCGATCAGTTCAAGGATGACAAGGCCTGCGCCGAGGCTGTTTATAAAACTGCGGAGTATGCCGGCCTTGAGGGCAAAGTTCTGTTCCGTGCCGCCTATCAGGCTCTAATCGGCAAGGACCAGGGGCCGCGGCTTGCAAACTTTTTAAGATCTATAGATAAAGAGCGGCTTTTAGGTATTCTGGACCCATACTGACGGGTCCCGGATATTGTTTTTCGGCTGTAATATGGGAGGAGCGGAAATGACCGGCGTCATCCTGGTTTTTGGTATTTATACTGCGTTTATGATAGCCATAGGGGTCTTTTTCTTCAAAAAGTCCGATACTTTGATGGATTACTTTATCGGAGGCCGCCAATTGAACGCATGGGTGGCGGCATTTTCCACCCATGCCAGCGACATGTCGGGCTGGCTGATGATGGGCCTGGTGGGGTCGGTTTATGCCTTCGGTATCGGTCAAATCTGGATCGCCCTGGGGCTTGCCCTGGGAACCATTCTCAACTGGCTGCTGGTGGCAAAGCGGATCCGCCGTTACAGCCTGACCGCCGGGTATGCCATTACCCTGCCGGAATTCTTTGAAAACCGCTTCCACGATTCTTCCCACATACTGCGGTTTGTGTCGGCGGTTTTTATCACGATTTTTTTCACCATCTACGCCGCTTCGGGTTTTGTCGCCTGCGGCTCCCTCTTCTCCCAGATATTCGGCATTGATTACCAGATAGCCCTGCTTATAGCGGTTCTGGTCATCCTTATCTATACCTTTCTCGGCGGGTTCCGGGCAGTATGCTGGACTGATTTTTTCCAAGGTCTGTTGATGCTGATCACGATTCTGGCGGTCCCGCTGGTAACCCTGGCCCTCATAGGGGGGCCGGCGGCGCTTCTCCAAAAACTTCCCAAAAGCCTGCTCAATCCGGCGGCGGACAGCGGCGGCCGGCCCATGACGGCGGTATCGGTTATTTCCCAGCTTGCCTGGGGGCTGGGCTATTTCGGCATGCCCCATCTGCTCATCCGGTTTATGGCGGTGAAGCGGGAAAAGGAAATTTCCCGGGCGGCCCTTCTCGCCGGATCTGTGGTGATTGTTTCCCTGGCCGCGGCGATTCTCATGGGGCTTGCCGGGGCGGCGCTGATCCCTCAAACTGATTACCCGGAACGAACGCTCATCCTGACCGTTCAAAAGCTGTTTACCCTTCCCGGAGCCGTTTTCTACATGCCCGTTTTGGGGGGCGTCTTCTTCTGCGGCGTCTTTGCGGCAATCATGTCCACCATCGACTCCCAGCTGCTGGTAACCGCATCCACCATAACCAGCGATCTTTACCAGGGGATTATCCACAGGGAGGCTCCGGAAAAACACTTCCTTCTCTTCAGCCGTTTTTCCATTGTGGTAACATCGATAGTCGCCTATCTTATCGCCGTTGATCCGGATTCCAGCGTTATGGATTTGGTCTCCAATGCATGGTCCGGTTTCGGTTCAGCCTTCAGCGCCCTGATTCTCTGCTCCCTCTACTGGAAAAGGCTTAACCGGTCCGGAGCGGCGGCGGGTATTGTTGCCGGAGGATTAACGGTAATCATCTGGGATCATATTCTCTGCGTTCCGTACCGGGACGCCTGGTTAACCCTGGGTCAGGCTACGGGGCTCTACTCTTTGGCGCCGGGTTTTATCGTCTCTTTGCTTAGTATTTTGGCGGTCAGCCTGATTACCAAACCGCCCTCTCAGGAGATATACAGTGAATTTGAACGGGCTGCGGTGAAGCCGATTTTCGAAGAATAGAATTGTCCGGAAACTCCAGTTTTCGTTAAACCAAAGGGCTGCCAACGACCGCTTAAAAACAACAAAAACCTTCCCGCCAAAAAACGGATTCTTGGTGTCAAATTCCGCTGCGCATGAACGGGGCGCCGGGGTTTACCGTCCAGTCCGGACAGCAAATCCCGGCGGATCCCGGCCCTGCCGTTTATGTCCATAGTACAAGGGGAAGTTCTTCAAAGCTCTGTTCCTGGGATGTTTCGCCCGGAACCTTAAAAACCGCAACGGAATGTTCCATAAGGAATGCTTCCTTGTCCCTTGAAATCCCTTCATCGGTATATATCCGGGAAACATCCTGGGTCCGTACCGTTCCTTCGGACCCCTTGTGCAGAAATTTCTCCGATTCGGTTAACACAATAATCTGTTCTACATTTTCCGCCATCTCGCGGACCGTTTGAGCCCGCAGGTGATTCTTTCCGGTAAAACCGTAATGTTCGTTGAATCCGTCGGTGCCCATAAAGAACTTATTGGAGAGGAAGATTTCAGAACACTGGCGGGTCATGGAGCCAACCAGCACCTGGGCGCTGTTCTGGTACTCTCCCCCCAGAAGGATTACCCGGGCGTAAGGAGCATGCCGTATATGATTGGCGATAAAGGCCGAATTGGTTACGATGGTTACAGGCTTGGTGTTGGCCAGTTCCTCCGCCAGAAGGGCGCAGCAGGAACCGGATTCTATCATTATCGTTTCTTCCTCTTCTACCAGTAATGCCGCCAGTTTGGCGATACGGCGCTTTACGTTGTAATGCAGCGCCATCCGGCTGCCAACATCATCCAGGGAGCCAAAGAGGGCATATCCGTGTTCCCGGCGTATAAGTTCCCGTTCTTCAAGGTAATCTAAATCTTTCCGTATCGTAACCTGGGAAACCGCCAGGATATTCGCCAAGGCGCTTACTTCAAGGCGCTGTTTTCTAGCCAGTAATTCTAAAATCCGGTTATGTCTCTCAGTCATGGTCACTCCTCAATTTAATGGTTTGTAGCGCTACTGTTTTAAGGATTTTCAATATCCTTACTTATAAAGTAATAATTTTTTCTCAAAAGTCAAGCTTTTTCTTCATTCGTAATGATTTTATTTTCAAATGTTATTAGAAGGTCTGATTTAACACCCCGTTGAACCGCTGGTTCGCGCTTTACTTTGGTTCAATTAACGCAATGTTACAAAATTTGGCATTAAACCAAAGAACCTGCCCACCGGTTTGCCGGGCGTACCAACAAAAAGCCCTCCCAAAGGGAGGGTTAACAGGCTTTAAGGGACTTTTTTACAGCTCAAGACTCTTGCTTTCCGCCTTTTGTACTGCATAGGCGGCAAAATCCGCCGTCTTCATGGGTTCCATCTGCCTTCCGTCCCGAAGGCGGACCGATACGGTCCCCTGATCGGCTTCCCGCTGGCCCACCACCAGCATATAGGGGATCTTCCGGTTCTGGCAGTTCCGGATCTTGGCGTTCAGCCGGCCGTCGTCCAGTTCCGCAGTAACCCGGAGATCCCGGGCCTTCAACTGGGCGGCAACCTGCCTGGCGTAATCGTTAAAATTCTCCGCCACGGGGATGACTGCGGCCTGTTCCGGGGCTATCCAAACCGGAAACGCGCCCCCAAAGTGCTCAATCAGAACCCCGAAGAAACGTTCCAAAGAGCCGAGCAGTGCCCGGTGTACCATATAGGGCCGTTTATGCTGGCCGCCGGCGTCCACAAAGGTCATATCAAAACGTTCCGGCTCGTTAAAATCAAACTGGATAGTGGTCATCTGCCATTCCCGGCCCAAAGCGTCCTTGATCTTGAGGTCTATTTTCGGCCCATAGAAGGCGCCTCCCCCCTCGTCTATCTCGTATTCCAGCCCCTCGGCATCTACCGCCTTGCGCAGACTCTCCAGAGCCTGATTCCAGCGGCTCTCTTCCCCCACGGACTCCGCAGGCTTGGTAGCCAGATAGGCCTTAATGTCTTTGAAGCCGAAAACCTTCCAAAGATGAAGACTGAAACGGAGTACCTCCCGGATTTCGTCCTCGATTTGGTCCGGGGTACAGAAAATATGAGCATCGTCCTGGGTAAAGCCCCGGACCCGGAGGAGGCCGTGGAGAACCCCGCTCCGCTCATAGCGGTATACCGTACCCAGTTCCGCCCAGCGCAGGGGAAGATCCCGGTAGCTTCTGCCCTTATTCTTGTAGATCATGATATGAAAAGGGCAGTTCATAGGTTTGATGATGTAATCCTGATTATCGATCTCCATGGGAGAATACATATTCCCCTTGTAGAAACCCAGGTGACCTGAGGTTTCCCAGAGCCAGGACTTGCCAATATGAGGGGTATAGAGAATCTCGTAACCGTTCCGGTAGTGTTCCTGCCGCCAGAAATCCTCGATGGCCACCCGCATACGGCCCCCGTTAGGATGCCAGTAGATAAGTCCTGCCCCGGCTTCCTCGTGAATCGAATAGAGATCCATCTCCTTGCCAACCCGGCGGTGATCCCGTTTTTCCACTTCCTCCAGGAACGCGAGGTAGGCCTTGAGATCTTTGGGATTTTCCCAGGCGGTACCGTAAATCCGGGTCAGCATAGGCCGGTTTTCATCCCCCCGCCAGTAGGCCCCGGCTATATTTTGCAGCTTAAAGGCGGCGGAGTTTATCTCCCGGGTGTTGGCCGCATGGGGCCCCCGGCAGAGATCGGCCCAGAGGGTGTTTCCCTCCGCATCCCTGTTTTCATATATTGAAATCTCCGTATCCGCCGGCAGGTCCTGGATCAGTTCTATCTTGAAGGGTTCACCGGCAAAACGCTCAAGAGCCTCTTCCCGGCTGACGGCGATTTTTACAAAATCCTGGCGGCTGTCGATGATCCGCTTCATCTCCGCCTCAATGACGGGAAGATCCTCCGCCGTTATGGGGGCCTTCCCCTCCGGCGGCGGGGGAAACAGGAAATCGTAGTAGAAGCCGTTTTCGATGGAAGGACCGACGGCAGCTTTGGTACCGGGGAAAAGACGGGTAACCGCCTGGGCCATAACATGGCTTACCGAGTGACGGATTAAAGCTAATTTTTCGGATTTTTGATTATCGGACATGGGTGCCTCCAGCGCTGAATATACGCCGGGACGAACCATCCGGTCCGCGGTACCACCCTGCTTCGCTTTTCCATGACGGAAGGCGCCCTCACCGTCCTTAACGCAGACCTGCGGCCCCGATTAATAGGGATGAAAACCACATCCCGTTCCTCTGGACGGCCCGGAAGACTGCGCCTAAGTTCAGCCAGTCCCCCTTCGGAGGGGTTTTCGGCAGTTCCTTGACAGCAGCGTTCCAGCCCGGGCCGGTTCTTAGAATCCAGCCGCTGCGCCGCCTCTCTGATGCGAAAAAGCCCATGCGCTTTTCCGCAAGTCCGGTGCTAAAACCTACTCGTCTCCATCAAAGCCTTTAATACAGGATGCCGTTTTTGACCGGTAAAGTCAAGCAGGCGCATTGCCTAATAATTATTCCAGCCGAAAAGGAGCGGTTGCCCAGTAATAAAATCCAGCCGAAATCAGGCCGCGGGGGCCTGATCTCCTCCTCCCTGACCGGGAGGAT
>JAISMC010000128.1 GCA_031276965.1 Treponema sp. | reverse complement strand
CCGAGGGCATAAGCCCATTCGGAGGAATCAAAATCCGCAGCAAACACCGCCGCTGCTTCCGCCGTCTCCCGCAAATGTGTTTCCAATAACTGCGGATCGGCCCAGCCGCCGCTATCCAGCTCTCGAACATGCGCGATGTAGTCCATTGTAATCTCCTGTATAGATTGGTGAGTTTTAATATATCATGCATCTTGCTTTGCTTTTTCCAAGACAGGTGAGTTTTTCCAGGGTATCCATGGTTTCGTTTATTCGAAAGTCTGGTTTAATGCCCCGGAGTTCTGCTCCGGCTCAAATAGCGCAACACATACAAAAAATTGGCATTAAACCAGACGGTATTATAAACTTCCTATCGAACGAGCCTCTGTTGAAATAAGGCGCCGCTAAGGATACCGCGGAGCTCTGCTCCGCGGAGGCTCATTGCCGGTATAGTTTTAAAAGGATAATTGAGCTTGTGCAGATCTTTTTCGGAAAAGGACAGCTTTATCGCATCGGCAATAAGCGTCATATAGGCCGCCGGGGGGAGCGCAGGGCGTCAGGTACACGCAGTGGATAACCGCCAGCACAAAAGCCCGGTTTTGCCGGGTTTTTCGCCGGACGGAAGGTTTGCGTTCTTGAATAAGTCCAATATTGCATAGATCTTCCATTTCCGGTATAAATAGAGCGTTTCTAGTTTTTGCATGCCTTTCGGCTGCCGGAGGAGTTATCATGGGTGATCAAGACGGAGGATCTGGCCAGGGCCCTCAAGTTTTTTTTGAAGACGGGGTTTTGGCCTTCGCCGGCGAAGCCGCCGAGGGGGGGGACGGGATTTCCCAGGGAAACCGTGGTTTATACCGCCGGGAGGATGAGCATGATGCCTGCGGTATAGGGTTTGTGGCGGACATAAAGGGCCGCCCCTCCCATGACATATTGAAGCGGGGCCTGGAAGTTCTGGAACGGATGGAGCACCGGGGAGCGGAGAGTGCCGACAACAAGACCGGCGACGGTTCCGGGGTACTTATCCAGATTCCCCACGGTTACTACAAAAAGTTTATCCCCGGCCTTCCCGAACCGGGGACCTACGGCACGGGGCTGGTCTTTCTTCCCAGTCCTGTTTCCGGTGCAAAAACTGCGAAGATACATCAATCGGTGGTCTCTCTAATAGAAGAAACCGCAGAAAAGACGGATCTTAGGATACTGGCCTGGCGGGATGTACCCACCGATAGTACGGTTTTGGGTTCCATTGCCCGGTCCGCGGAGCCTGTGGTAAGGCAGCTGGTACTGGCGCCCCCGGGCGGCGTTTCCGCCGGACCCGGAGAGGGGGTTTCGGATCTGGAGCTGCGGCTCTATATCTTTAGAAAAAGGCTGGAAAAGGCCCTGTGGAACCGGCAGGATCTGGATAGATGGAGCCGGGACAGCTATTTCCCCTCCCTTTCTACCCGGACCATTGTGTACAAGGGTATGCTCATGGCAGGTCAGCTCCGGAGTTACTACCCGGAACTGCAGGACGAAGGGATAAGCACTGCGGTTGCCCTGGTTCATTCCCGGTTTTCCACCAATACCTTTCCCGCCTGGTCCCTGGCTCAGCCTTTCCGTATGGTTTCCCATAATGGGGAGATCAATACCATCAAGGGCAACCGCTTCTGGATGGCCGCCCGGGAGGCTCTTTTCAGCCATCCCCGTTTCGGGGACGCCCTGAAGGATGTGCTTCCCGTGCTGGAGCCGGAGAAAAGTGATTCCGCCAGTTTTGATAACGCCCTGGAGATGCTGGTCATGTCCGGCCGCAGCCTGCCCCATGCCCTGATGATGCTTATCCCCGAATCCTGGAACGATAAAAATCCCATAGACCGGGAGCTAAAGGCCTTTTACGAATACCATGCCTGCATTATGGAACCCTGGGACGGCCCCGCCTCCATGGTGTTCTGCGACGGCCGCTATGTAGGGGGTACGCTGGACCGGAACGGGCTGCGGCCCTCCCGGTATACCGTTACCAAGGACGATCTAATCGTGATGGCCTCAGAAACCGGGGTCCAGGACTTTAAGGGCGAAGAAGCGGCCTACAAGGGCCGGCTTCTGCCGGGAAAGCTGCTCCTGGTGGACCTGGCCGAGGGCCGGATCATCCCCGACGCAGAGGTAAAGGCGGAGGTCTCCCGAAGGCAGCCCTATGCCCGGTGGGTGGCGGATAATGTAAGCCTCCTGGATCAAGGGGAAGGCTGCAGCGAGGCGGAACTGCAGGGAAGCTTTACCAATGACGGGGAACTGCTTTTTATGGAACGGGCGGCGGGTTATACCCGGGAGGACCGGGACTGGCTGTTCCTTCCCATGGCGGAAACCGGTCAGGAGCCCACCAGTTCCATGGGAACCGATACCCCTCTGGCGGTCTTTTCCGGAAAAAGCCAGCGGGTCTACGCGTATTTTAAGCAGGTATTCGCCCAAGTTACCAATCCGCCCATCGATTCCATCCGGGAGGATCTGGTTATGACGCTGACCAGTTTCACCGGTCCCCAGGGAAATCTTCTGGATGAAAAAGAGGAGTATTGCCGGAGGATCAAGGTCCTCAACCCCGTCCTGACTCCGGGGGAGCTGGAAAAGCTTAAGCGGATTAGGCCGGATATCTACAAAACAAAGACCCTGGATGCGGTTTTTGATACGGAGGCTTCCTCCCTGGAGGCGGCCATAAACGATCTGGCCGGCGAAGCCTGCCGGGCGGCCGGTGAGGGCGTTTCCTTCATCATCCTGTCAGACCGGGCAAGCCTGAACCCCAGGGGAAAGTTCTGCGCAGTACCGGCTCTGCTTGCCGTTGGGGCGGTTCACCACAGTCTGATCCGGGCGGGGCTGCGGATGCAGGTTTCGATCATTGTTGAATCCTCGGAGCCCCGGGAACTGATGCACTTCGCCCTTCTCTTCGGCTACGGCGCGGATCTGGCGGTTCCCTACGGCGCCCTGGCCTTTATCGCGGCCATCTGTAAAGGCCCCGACAGAAACCGGTCCGGGGACTACGGCGCAGCGGCCAAACATTACCTCAAAGGAATCGCCAAGGCCATGCTCAAGGTGATGTCCAAGATGGGGACCAGTACCCTCCGCTCCTACCGGGGGGCCCAGATCTTTGAGGCCATAGGACTGGGGCAGGAGGTGATCGATGCGTGTTTCCCCGGAACCGTCAGCCGTATCGGCGGCGCCGGATTTGCCGAACTGGAGGCGGAGGCCCTGAGCCATTACCGGGCCGCCAAGGCGGCCTATGAAAAGACCGGGGTCGATCCCCGGGGGACGGACTATCTTGTCTTCGGAGACGGCCAGTACCGGTGGCGTAAATACGGCGAAAAACATGCCTGGAATCCTGAGGCCATCTATCTCCTGCAGTGGGCGGTCCGTTCCGGCGATTACGGCAAGTTTAAGCAGTTCACCGCCGCCGCCGATACCTTGAACCGGTCTCCCCACGTGATCCGGGGCCTCCTCGACTTTGCTCCGGCCCGGGCCGTTCCTCTGGACAAAGTAGAACCGGTGGAGGCGATTATGAGGCGTTTTACCACCGGGGCCATGTCTTTCGGCTCTATCTCCAAGGAAGCCCACGAGACCATTGCCGCGGCGATGAATTCTATCAAGGGACGGTCCAATTCCGGTGAAGGGGGGGAAGATCCTGAGCGTTTTGCGGTCCGTTCCGACGGCTCCTGGGTACGGAGCGCCATTAAGCAGGTCGCCTCGGGCCGTTTTGGGGTAACCAGCGAGTACCTGGCCAATGCCGTGGAACTGCAGATCAAGATGGCCCAGGGAGCCAAGCCCGGCGAGGGCGGCCAGCTTCCGGGACACAAGGTTGATGTGATGATCGCCCGGACCCGGCATTCGACTCCGGGGGTAACCCTTATCAGTCCGCCCCCTCACCATGATATTTATTCTATAGAAGATTTGGCGGAACTTATCTTTGACTTGAAGAATGCCAACCCCCAGGCCAGAATCAGTGTCAAACTGGTTTCCGAAACCGGGGTGGGTACCATTGCCGCGGGAGTCGCCAAGGCCCATGCGGACAATATCCTTATTTCGGGTTATGACGGCGGGACCGGGGCAAGCCCCCAGTCAAGCATACGCCATGCGGGACTTCCCTGGGAGCTGGGCCTCTCCGAGACCCATCAGGTTCTGGTACAGAACGGTCTCCGGGGCCGGGTGCGGCTTCAAACCGACGGCCAGTTAAAAACCGGCCGGGACGTGGTTATTGCGGGGATGCTGGGGGCCGAGGAATTCGGTTTCGGTACGGCCACCCTAATTACGCTGGGCTGCGTGATGATGCGGAAGTGCCACGAGAACACCTGCCCCATGGGAGTCGCCACCCAGGACCCGGAACTGCGGCGGCGCTTTACCGGGAAAAGCGAACACCTTATCAACTTTTTCCGCTTCCTCGCCCAGGAAACCCGGGAGATTATGGCCTCCCTGGGGATCAGGACCTTTGACGAACTGGTGGGCCGGCCGGATCTGCTGGTTCAGCGGAAAATAGACGTTAAGGAAAATGTGCCCGCCTCTGCAAAATCCGCAAAGGTGGATCTTTCGGCCCTTCTTTTTAGGGTTGAAGGCCCGGAGGATATCCCCGGCGGGAAGGATATCCGCTGCGTACAGCAGCAGATCCACAAGATCCATCAGGTCCTTGACCGTGAACTTATCGATCAGTGCTTTGCCGCTCTGGAGAAGAAGATTCCCACGGCGCTGAGGTTCCCGGTCCGCAATACCGACCGGGCGGTGGGGGCCATGCTCTCCTACGAGGTGTCCAGGCGTTTTGGCGGCATGGGGCTGCCGGATAATTTTGTTACCGTGGACTTTACCGGTTCCGCGGGACAGAGCTTCGGCGCCTTTCTGGCCAAGGGCATCACCTTCCGCCTTGCGGGGGATACCAACGACTATCTGGGGAAGGGCCTTTCCGGCGGCCGCATCGCGGTGGCTCCCCCGGAGGGTTCTACCTTTAAGACCAGCGAAAACATCATCGTGGGGAATACGGTGCTCTACGGCGCCACCTCGGGGGAGCTCTACGCCGCCGGAGTGGCGGGGGAACGGTTCTGCGTACGGAACTCCGGCGCCGTTGCGGTGGTAGAGGGAACGGGGGATCACTGCGCCGAGTATATGACCGGAGGCAGGCTGGTGGTGCTGGGTCAGGTGGGCCGTAACTTCGGGGCGGGAATGTCCGGGGGTATCGCCTATGTGCTGGATCTCAAGGGAAATTTTGAATATTTCCTCAACCGGGGCATGGTGGAACTTTCCGGCCTTGATACAGAGGAGGACGAGATCTTCCTCAAGGACACCATCGCCAGGCATATCTATTGGACCAGTTCCGCCTATGCCAGGAATATCCATGACCACTGGGCCGAATATAAGCCCAAATTCATCAAGGTACTTCCGGTGGAGTACAAGCGGGCCCTGCAGCAGATGAAGCTTGCGGAACTGGACCGGAAACTGTACGACATTCGGGAGCGGGAAGATATTGGGGTGAAGAGTTAGCGGCAGGGACTGCCGGAAGACAGAGTGGGGAGATGTATCATTTCTTACTTCTGTTATATTAAGAGAGGTTTTGTGTGGGTGATCCTAAGGGTTTTCTGAAGATAAAGCGTAAGGTCTCCGGCTACCGGCCGGTTGAGGAACGGGTCAACGACTACAGCGAGGTAGAGGTCCATCTTCCCGATGATGAAAGGCAGGCCCAGGCCAGCCGTTGTATGGACTGCGGGGTTCCCTTCTGCCACTGGGCCTGTCCGGTTTCCAACGTGATGCCCGAATGGCAGGACCGGATCTACCGGGGGGACTGGGCCGGGGCCTGGGCCGTCCTGGAGGATACCAACCCCTTCCCCGAATTTACCGGCCGGGTCTGTCCCGCCCCCTGTGAGGCTGCCTGCGTGCTGGGCGTCAATGACGAGCCGGTAACGATACGGCAGAACGAGCTGGCGGTTATAGAGAAGGCCTTCGGGATGGGACTGGTGATCCCCCGGCCTCCCCGGAAGCGGAACGGCAAAAAGATCGCCGTGGTAGGGGCGGGTCCCGCGGGGCTCTCCGCGGCCTGCTTCCTCAACCGGGCGGGATTTTACGTTACCATCTATGAGGCAGACCGGAAACCCGGAGGCTATCTCCGTTACGGTATCCCCGACTTCAAGCTGGATAAGAGTTTTATAGACCGGCGGGCCGGGATCATGGAAGCCGAGGGAGTGGTCTTTAGAAACAACGTCCTTGTCGGCAGGGGCCGTTATGGTTTTGGCGTGCCCGGTGCGGAAGGAACCGGCGTTTCCAGAGCGGAGTATATCGATCCCAGGGAACTGGAATCATCCTTTGATTTGGTGCTCCTCGCCATCGGGGCCAGGGAGCCCCGGGACATTAAGGTTCCTGGCCGGGAGCAGTCCGGTATCGTACAGGCCCTGGATTATCTTTCCATGCAGAACCGGTTTTTGGGGAAAGAGGACGGCCTTGAATCTATCACCGCCTACGGCAAACGGGTGGTGGTTATCGGCGGCGGCGACACCGGTTCGGACTGCGTGGGAACCGCCAACCGGCAGGGGGCGTCCAGGATTACCCAAATTGAGGTACTGCCCCGGCCCCCGGAACATCGCGGTTCCGGCGAGCCCTGGCCTCTCTGGCCCAAGGTGCTCAAAACCTCAAGTTCCCACCTTGAAGGGGGAGAGCGGCTCTGGTCGGTCAGTACCAAGGCTTTTATGGGCAAAAACGGCGCGGTAGACAGCCTTAGCTGCTGTAAGGTGGGATGGACCGGGAAAGACGGCGGCTGGACCATGCAGGAGATCCCCAATTCGGACTTTGAAATCGGCGCGGATCTGGTGCTGCTGGCGATGGGCTTTACCCATGTGGTTCAGAAGGGATTGGTGGCCGATCTGGGCCTGGCCGTAGACGAGCGGGGCAATATCAGGACCCAGGGAAGCTTTCATACCTCCAACCCCAAGGTTTGGGCCGCTGGAGATTCCCGGAGCGGGGCGACCCTGGTGGTCCGGGCCATTGCCGACGGCCGTGCTGCGGCGGAAGCAATTATCCAGACCCTTTAGCCCTTCAGCCGGAACCGTACCGGATAACGGAAACGGACCGCCACCGGTACGCCGTTGGCCTCCGCGGGACTCCCCCGTAGCCCTTGAAAGGCTTTGACCGCTGCCTCTCCAAAGCCCCTGCCCTGGGGATCCTCCTTCAGGATAGTAATTCGCTGTACATTTCCCTGGGGATCAATGAAGAGTTCCAGATACACCATACCCTCCAGGCCGGAACGCTGGGCAATGGAGGGGTATACCAGGCGGCGGCGGATCTCCTCCTCCGAAAAGGAAGGGCTTACCGATATCTGGTGCATGGGGAGATAATCCGGTTCGGTATTGGGACGGCTGGGGATGGCTGTGCCCGGAACAGGGGCAGGGGGGGGGAGTTCCCTGGTTGCGATCAGGTTTTCCGCCACGGCTTCGGTCTGCCGGACCGGGGGGGCACCGGGGGGCGGGGGCGGCGCTTCCCGGATATCGGTAAGCTTCATTACCGTCAGGGGCGGTTCCGGCTCCGGAAGGATCCGGTCAAAACGGAGGACCAGAAAGAGGAGCAGTAAAACATGGATGCCGGCGGCGGCAAGAAAAATCCCGGTCCGGCCGAGGAAGCTCTTCAAGGACAGGAGTCTATTTATTTGCCGCGGGTTTTGAGGTCCAAGAGCCCGCTTTTCTGCGGGAGAAGCCGGCGGCGGTCCGGAAATGTTATTTTCAGATTGCATTTTTTACCACGAAGCTTACTACCCGGTACTGGAGGAGCTGCAATATCTCCAGCACCTTCTGTACCTCCCTGAAGGGGGTATCCCGGTCGGCAATGATATGGAGCCTCGTATCCGGGGCGTTCCGGTAACGGTCCCCCACGGCGTCTTCAATATCCCCCAGGGTACAGGGATAACCGTCCAGATAGAGCCCGCCGGTCCGGTCTATCCATATCTCCATATTTTTTCCGGCGCTGGTTTTTTTTGCCGTCTCCCCTTCGGGATAGGCAATCTTCACCTCCCGGCGGTAGCTCATCAGGGATACCAGCATAATAAAGATCAACAGCAGAAAGGCCACGTCAGACATGGAGGAGAGGGGAATAAAGAATGGTTTCCGCTGCCGCTTAATGGTCATGCTTTTCCTTAAGGGCCGTTCCCCTTCATGGTAAAAGAAAAGGAATCAACCCCGTTTTTTTGAGCTGTTTCCACAAAGGAAACCACCCGCTGCCAGGGAGCCTCCGGGTCCGCGCTGAGAACCAGGGCCAGGTTCGGCCTGGCGGCGGCCGCAGCCCTGATGATTTCCTCCACGGCGGCGGTATCCGCTGCCTGTCCCTCGTAAAGCAATGTTCCCCCGGAGTCCAGTTCAAAGCGGAGCAGATCATCCTTCAGGACAAAACGGGTAGAATTCTTCTCCGGCAGGTTCATCAGGAATCCCTTGTTGATGTTGAAACCGGCAATGACAATAAAGTAGATAATCAGGAGAAAGGCAATGTCGCTGGAAGCCCCCGAATCAAAACCCGCCCGGCCGCTTCGCCTTGTAAGCTTCATGTATGGTCCTTGAGGATCGCCGCCTCGGTGATAAGCTCGGAGCAGTCCCGCTCCACCTCCGCGGCAAAGGCATCCACCATGTGGGTAAAGACGGAGTGGGCCGCCATGGCGATGATGGCGATGATAAGGCCGAAAACGGTGGTGATAAGGGCTTCGTAGATGCCGTTGGCCACGATCTGGGCGTTTACCTCCACCGCTTCCGCAATAGACTTGAAGGCGCCGATCATGCCCGAGACGGTACCCAGGAAGCCCGTTAAGGGGGAGAGGGACCCCAGGGCGGTGAGGAAACTAAGGCCCCGTTCCAGGGAATTGATGCAGTTTTGGGCCTCCGCCTCCGCCGCCTTTTCTATACGGTGTTCGGACAGTTCGTAACGGTTTACCAGGGCCAGGAGCACCCGGGCGCCCATGCGGCGTTTGGTCAGCGCCGAAAGGTAGGCCTTGGCTCCGGGAACATCCCCGGCCCTGAGGAAGCCTTGGACCTGGGCGCTTATCCCGGTAAGGTGCAGATTGTGATAGAGAAAATAGGCGGTCCGTTCCAGAACAATGGCCACCGCGGCGATTGAAAAAAAGAGCAGGGGCCACATAAAGACCCCCCCCATTTTGAAATAACTTAACAGGGTAAAGCTTTCCGGTTCCATTACTACCTCACTTTGCTGAAATACAATTCCCCGGTCAAAGATTCGGCCAGGTTCTCCCATCTATAGTCAAAGTATATCCAGGCCGCCGCCTCTTCCCAGTCCCTGAAGAGGGCGCCGGAATTTCTTACCAGCCAAAGCTCCCCGGGGAAGGTCTCCCTGGTGTAGGTCTCGTTCCACCGCCTTTCACCCTCCCGGACCCAGCGGGCGTTTCTCTCCCAGTCCGGGGGACGCTTTTGCCGGGGCAGCCGTTCCGGAAAGAGCGCCGCCTCCCAGTAGGCCTCAAAGGCTTTTTGATCCGCAAAAAGACGGCCCTGTCCCCGTTCATGCATCCATCCGGTCAAGGACCTGATCCGTTCATAGCGGTTTCTCAGGGCGCTCAAAGCTTCTTCTCCGGTGATCCTATCATCCTGGTGGCGTATTTTTCCACCGCTGATCTGCAGGATCTCCAGGGTCTCAATCCGCAGCGTCCCTCCGTTTCCCCGGAGACTAAAGGTTCCGGCGCCGGCAAGCTCCATGGTAAAACTGTTCCACCCCGAGTAGGAGGGGGAAGTAAAATCCAGGGAGAAGAGGGTAAGGCCCCCGGAAGAATCCGGGGCCGACGCATTGATGCGCAGGGTGGGAAAGGATCCGGTAAAGAGAGCCAGAGATTCGGCGCCGCTTTTCCGGCTCCGTACATGCCTTAACTCGAAGTTTCCGCCGCGGTAGACCGCCAGGATCTTCTCCCTGTCCCCCTCCAGCCAACGGCCCCCCCGCTCGACAAGGGAGACGCAGCCCGGCCAGCAGAGGACCGCAGCCAGGAACAGAGGGAGGCGTAGTATAAGGCGGAGGGGACTTCTCATCTTAATAGCTCCACTTAAACCCGAAGGAGATCATGGGTATGGGCAGCTCGTAGCTGACCTTTTCACTGTCCTTCTCTTCCTGGCCGGTGTACCGGTTAAAGGAGGTATTTCCCTTGGGCATATAGAAGAGGGACAGGGTATTCTCTATGCTCAGATAGATCTCCGACTGTACCCGGCCCTTTCTGTTAAACCTGAAGAAAGAAAATTTAATGTCCATGGGAATGGAGAGGGTGGTTCTGGCGCTGTCGGAGTACCATTCATCCTGTTCCCAAACGGTAACCTTTTCGGAATCCATG
Source organism: Treponema sp. (assembly GCA_031276965.1). Taxonomy (GTDB): domain Bacteria; phylum Spirochaetota; class Spirochaetia; order Treponematales; family Breznakiellaceae; genus JAISMC01. Next base: position 16,136 of record JAISMC010000128.1, on the reverse strand, counting down.
TTTACCTGATAGGGGGCGGGCGTCCCCGTCTTCCGGATAGGTACGCCGCTGGCCAGGCCCGTGCGGAAGGCGATGTGGAACTGTTTGAGGGGCTTGAAATTCAAAACCAGATTGAGGTAATGAAAGCGGTGGTAGGAGGGATAGTACCAGTTGGTGGCGGGGCTGCCTTCGTCGTCGCTGTGGTTATGGGGATCCCGGTAACGGGTATAGTTGAAGGAATAGGAAAGCCAGCCGTCCCAATAGGGGGATTCGAATTTCTGCAGCATCAGATCGAAGCCCCAAATAAGGCCCTTGCCGTCGAAGTAGTACTCAACCTCGCTGGCGCTTCCCGTGTTATCGAGAAGCTGGTAGGCCCGGTCAAAAACATACTTAAAGTAACCTTCAATGTTGAAGCTGCAGCTTTGGGCAAGATCGATCTTGAGCCCCAGGAGGGAGGTCCAGGACCTGTTCTGCTTCAACTCAAAATTATTAATGCCGCTCCGGTTCTCGATGGCGGATATATTGTTATTCAGGGAAGAGAAAAGGCCCGTACCGGCGGTGGCGCTGAGGGAGTCGATGATTCCCCGGTTCTTCAGAATGCCGAAATCAAGGTTAAGCCGGGGATTAAAGGCGGGAACGGTTTGAATGGTAAAGTCCCGGCCTATAAAGTAGAGGTGATCTATTCTCAGCCCCAGTTCTGCGCCGAATTTTTGATTTTCAGAGCTGTATTCCAGCAGGCTGTAGGCGGAGGAGTTAAGGGCCCGGTTATGGACGTTAAATTCCCAGGGAAGGGGCCCGCTTGTATAGGTCCCCGGCGGCATCTCCACCTCGCGGTAGCGGAGGCTTTCAAAACGCTGCAGCCACTGGGAGACCAGCTCCTGTCCCCCCGCCGCAAAGCGGACGCCCCCGCCCCGGTCCCCGTCAAAATCGGCCCGGGCCTGGTAGTTAAAGGTGCTGTTGGTCAGCTTAATAAAAGTATTACGGGGAGAGATAGGATAAAAAGTAGACAATGAGTTATTCCAGATCTTTGTTTCGTTATTCGTTTTCCCGTCCACCCCGGTTTGATAGAAGCCTGTCCCCAGGGAAGTCTTTAGCACCATATTGTCCGCAGGGTTAAAGGTAAGCCCCGTAACCAGGAAACCCAGCAGGTTGTAGTAGTCGAAGCGGGACGATGAGTCGATGTGGATATAAGGTTCCCGGCGCCGGCTGTCGTAGGATACCCCGATGCCGTCGCTGCCAAAGAAGGCGCTGGCGTTCCATTCCAGATCCCCGGAAAAGCGGTAGTAACCGGAAAAGGCGGCGCTCCTGATATAGGGGGCCCGCCGCACATAACGGACCTCATCGACAAAGAGCTTCATCAGTTCCACATAGGGGTCCCAGTAAGTTACCCGCCCCATGGCCATAAGGCCCCCCCTTCCGCCCAGGGGGTAGGAAAGGCTGAGGTTGACGGCGCTGGTGGAAAGTCCCAGTTCCAGCTCCGCCGCCTCCGGGTGGGCCCGCTTGCTGCTTACCTCCAGGAGCCCCGAAATGGTATGACCGTAACGGGCAGAAAAAACCCCGTGGGAAAGGCGGGCGCTCTCTACCATTTTCGGATCGAAGATTGAAAAAAGCCCGCCCCAGTGGTAGGGCCGCTCGATATAGAAGCCGTCCAAAACCGCGGTAAGGTCTCCGGGCTCCCCTCCCCTGATGGAAGGAAGGGCTCCGAGGGAGCCCGTGTAGCCCACTCCGGGAAGCAGCTTTATGGAAGTCATCACATCTTCTACGATGCCAATTTCCGCCGTCCGGGCAAGTTCTCTACCGGAGATGGCTACGCTGCGGCCGCTTCTGGTCTCGCTGGTCCCCAGCCGGGGGGCCTCGATAACCAACTCCCGGCCTTCCATAATCCCCCCCAGCCGCAGGGCAATGGTAAAACTCTCCCCCTCCAGGGGAACGAGGAGGCTGCCGTTTTCGTAGCCCGGATAGGAGACCCGGATTACCACCCGGCGGTCTCCGGGAACCTGGAGCCGTACCTTTCCCTCCGCATCACAGCGCCATTCCCCGCCGTCCCAGGACCGGACCGCCGCCCCCTCCAGGGCTATCCCCAGGCCGGCGTCCTCCACGGTGATCTCCACATCCCGGGCAAAGAGCAGGACCGTAAGCTGGAAGACCGCAAAGAAAAGGCAGAGCCTCGGCGGAAACGGAGGACCGCGCCTTTTGGAACATCGCGGAGAAGGCTTTGGGGCAGACCGGAACAAGAAAATCGCTATACGGCGCCGGTCATGCTTCACCGCCGGGATCGTCCTCTTCTCCGGTATCCGCATTTGAACCTTCGCCCTCCGGCGCTTCGGAGCCGGTATCCCCGGCGGGATCAATGTCTCCGCCGTCTTTACCGGCCTCTGCCGCGGCGGCCTCTGCCTTTTCCCTGGCCTCCCGTTCCTTTTTTTCATCCGCCGCCAGTTTGCGGTTGTACATGAAAAGCCCCAGGGCAATGAAAATAATGGTATCAAACATGTACTTTTCCGCAGTTTCCCCTATGGAAAAACCGGTAAAATGTCTGATCAGACTGTATGCGATGATGAAAACGCCTATGCCTCCGGTGATACGGAGCAGCCAGATTCGTGAAACCTTCATTATTTCAGCATAGTGGAAATAAGCCTTATCGTCGAGGCGGGAAATAGCCTCCGCATCTTTCCGTCCTACTCCAGCAGGGCCGCAAAGGCGGCGGATATTTCCGGCGTGTCCCAGTCTATGCTCCCCACAATACGGGAGATGATAAGGCCCTCCCGGTCAATGATATAGGTCGTGGGAAAGGCGGTGATACCGTAACGCCTGCTGACGCCGCCGCTGTCCAGGGCCGCGGGAAAACTCAGCCTGAACTGATCCATAAAAGCTGCGGCGGTTTCCCGGTCTTCCCGGACATTTACCGCCAAAATCTCCAGGCCCCGGTCCCGGTAACGCCGGTACAGGGCTTCCATAGAAGGCATCTCCGCCCGGCAGGGGCCGCACCAGGTTGCCCAAAAGTTGAGGAACACCGCCTTGCCCTTAAGATCCGCAAGACTGATCTTTGCTTCACCGGTCAGGGGAAGGGAGAAGTCCGGCGCCGCCGAAGGACGCCGCAGGACTGGAAGCCCCGCCCGGACAAAGGCCTGGCTCACCTTTTTGGGGATCTCCGCTTCCACAGGATGGGCCGGTCCGAAAACCGCCAGGCAGACAAGAACAAGGCCGGGCTTGATAAATCGATGCGTTTTTTTCATAGTTACTCCTTAAATTGAGCGGAAATCCGCCGAAATCCTATAAAGCCGGCGTAAACCAGCGGGCAAGCAGTACGTTCAGGGCTTGAAACTGACCGGGGATGATGAGCAATCCTATCATAATAAGGAAAAGCCCGCTAATCCTCCTGATTAGCGGCAGCCGGGGCCGTATCTTGAAAAGAAGCTTCCCCAAAAAGCGGTCAAGGCAGAGGGCCGCGGCAAGAAAGGGCAGTCCAAGCCCCAGGGAATAGGCCCCCAGATAGATCGCCGCCGGACCTATACGGCCCTGCTGTCCAGCCATGAGGAGGATGCTCCCCAGGATCGGACCTACACAGGGGGTCCAGCCTGCGCCGAAGGCGGTCCCCGTCAGAAAGGCCCCCGCAAAACCCCGCCTGCGGAGAGGTCCCCGTCTTTCTAACGGAAAGAACCGTTTTTCATAGTTGAGGAAACGGAGAAAATCGAAAATCATGTTAAGCCCAAGGATGATAATAATGATCCCCGCCGCGATATTAATGATTCCGCCTATGCCCCCCAAAAACAGGGCTGTGGCGGAGAAAAGAATGCTTAAAACGATAAAAACAACGCTGAAACCCAGGACAAAGACTGCGGTCAGCCCCAAAAGCCGTACCCGGTCCCCGGCGGCGGCTTCGGCGCTTCCCGCCGTTTCCGGTCCGGTCCCGGCTTTTTCCGCCGCCTCCAGTCCGGTCCCGCCGAGAAAACAGAGCCACGAAGGGATCAGCGGCAGTACGCAGGGGGAGAAAAAGGAGAGCAGTCCCGCGGTAAAGGCTAGAAAAATGGATAGATTGCCGTTCACGCCGCCCGCCTCTTTTTGAAAAACCGGTCAAAAATCCGGTTTATACTCCATAGATTTGGGTTTGTCAGGTAAGGAATTAGCTAATTCCTTACCTGACAAACAATTACAATCGGAATTCTCAGGCAATTTCAAATTGTCTGAGAATAACATATTCCAACGCTATTATCCCGCGGAAGATAAAACGCATTCGTTTTACTTCCCCCGGCGGGAGCAGGACAAATTCTCAGCGCCCCGCATGACGCTGCAGATCCTGACAATTGGAACGGCTGCAAAACGCCGAATTTTGAAACCGGCCCAGTTGACAATAATAATAATACTATTTATAGTGGTTTTTACAAAGTATATTATTCCTATGTAATTTATATAGTACCTCCGGAAAGGGGGATTGGCGGCTGGGAGCGAAGGGTGATAAACGGGAAGGGATTAAAGAAAAAAATCTCCCTTGAAGCGGAACGGCTGGGTCTCAGCCTTCTGGGTTTTGCTCCCGCCGGGCGCTGGACCGGAAAGGGGAATCAGAAAAAAAATTCTTTTCCCCAAACGATCTGGCCCTGGTGTAAAACCGTTATTGTCGGCGGGGCGCCGATCTTCCTCTCTATAGCGGAGACTACTCCCTCCAATTTATACTTTGAGCTTTACAGTACGGTAAACCGGCTTTTGGATGAAGCGGCCTATCGTTTGGCGAATGTACTCTATTCTCTGGGTTTCCGGGCCCACTTCTTTCCCCGGGACGGATACGGTGAAATCGCGGCGCTGGTAAAGAAACCGGAGGCGGCTTTTTCCCAGGTAGTGGCCGCCCAATATGCCGGCCTTGGAACCATCGGGGCAAATCACTGCCTCCTGACCCCGGAATTCGGGCCGCGGGTACGTTTCGTGTCGGTGCTTACCGATGCGGAGCTTCCCGCCGATCCTATGATGGAAGAGGAGCTTTGCAGCGGCTGCGGCCGCTGCGCAAAACAGTGTCCCATCGGCGCCTTTACTCCCCGGCCCGGTTCGATTATCGCCGATATGGAAAAGTACAAGTGCGCCGGTTATCATCAGTTTTTAAGAGAAGAGATGCGTTATCCCTGCGGGGTTTGTACCGTGGTATGTCCCGTGGGAAACGATAGAAAGCTGTACGGCAGAGAGGCCATATCGCAAGAGGGCTTTTACCATGTACAGAATTTCGGTTCCAAAGAAAGGAACGCAACAGAATTTTATCGAGCAAGAAGGAGATTTATCATGGCAAACAGAAATTACAAATTTGAAACCATCCAGGTCCATGCGGGCCAGGAAAAGCCGGATCCCGCCACCGACGCCAGGGCGGTGCCCATCTATCAGACTTCGTCCTATGTGTTTCCCAGTTCCAAATCCGCGGCGGACCGTTTTGCCCTTGCCGAAACGGGAAACATCTACACCCGGATCATGAACCCCACCTGGGATGTTTTTGAACAGCGCATAGCCGCCCTGGAAAAGGGCGTAGCCGCCCTGGCCCTGTCCTCGGGGGCCGCGGCCACTACCTACGCCGTCCAGAACATCACCCGTTCCGGGGATCATATTATTTCGGATAATCAGATCTACGGCGGAACCTATAACCTTTTCGCCAATACCTTCAAGGATCTGGGGGTGGAGACTACCTTTGTAGACGGCAGCAATCCTGCCAATTTTGAAAGGGCCATAAAGCCCAACACCAAGGCGATCTTCTTTGAGACCCTGGGGAATCCAAACTCCAGCGTGGTGGATTTTGATGCGGCGGCCGCCAATGCCCACCGGCACGGTATTACGGTAATTGTGGACAAGACCTTCGCCACTCCCTATCTCCTTACTCCCATTGAGTACGGGGCGGACGTGGTGGTCCATTCGGCGACCAAATTCATTGGCGGCCACGGCACTTCCATAGGCGGAGTGATTGTGGACGGCGGTAAATTTGACTGGGCGGCCAATGATAAGTTCCCCGGCCTCTCGAAACCCAATTCCAGTTATCACGGAGTGGTCTTTACCGATGCGGTGAAGAACCTGGCCTATATCATCAAGGCCAGGGTTACCCTGCTCCGGGACACCGGCTCCGCCCTTAGTCCCTTCAATGCGTTTATCTTCCTCCAGGGTCTTGAAACCCTTTCTCTCCGGGTGGAGCGCCATGTGTCCAATGCCCTCAAAGTGGTGGAATTCCTCAAGAACCATCCCCAGGTTGAACAAGTGAACCATCCCGTACTGGCCGAACACCGGGATCACAAGCTCTACGAGCGCTATTTCCCCCGGGGCGCGGGCTCGATCTTTACGTTTGAACTTAAGGGAGGCGCCGAAAAGGCCAAGCGCTTTACCGAAGAGCTTAACCTTTTCTCCCTTCTGGCTAATGTGGCGGATGTAAAGTCCCTGGTGATACACCCCGCATCCACCACCCATTCCCAGATGAGCGAAAGTGAACTTTTGGAATCGGGGATCAAGCCCAATACCGTCCGCCTCTCCGTCGGGACCGAGCATATCGACGATATTATCGACGATCTGAAGCAGGGCTTTGAAGCGGTAAAGTAGGCGCCGCCCTACGGTTCCGCGTTGCCGCGGGCCTTGTCTTCTCCGTAGTCCGGTCCGTCCTCCGCCGCTTCCGCCGCCAGCGCGGAGGCGGCGTCAAAACCGGCGCGGCGGGAATAGGGCCGGCCGGGGGAGGCCAGCCGTTCCCTGGCGGTTCTGCGGTCTTCCAGGGCCAGGGCCGCGGCGGCCCGGACCGCCCTGGCGGCGGCGGCGCTGATGCTGCAGCGTTCGGCAATGTCTCCGGCGGCGGCGGCGGCCAGGGCCTCTATGGTTACATAGGCCTTTATAAGCGCCGCCGCCCGCTTGGGACCTATGCCCTCGATAGATTCCAGCGCCGGAAAGAAGAGATCCCCGGAACGGAGCCGCTGGTTAAAGGAAGTGGCAAAGCGGTGGGTCTCGTTCCGGACAAACTGGAGCAGTTTTAACGCCTCCGAATCCCTGGAAAGCCTTATGGGTGTTTTTGCCTTAGGGAGCCAGATTTCTTCGTCCCGTTTTGCAAGCCCCGCCACATCACAGTCCATTCCCAGTTCGTCCAGGACCCCCTTGGCGGCGTTTACCTGGCCTATGCCGCCGTCAATGAGGATAAAGTCCGGCAGGTCCCGGCCTTCCCTGATCAGCCGGGAGTAACGGCGGCGTACCGCCTCCCGCATGGCGGCAAAGTCGTCCACCACTCCAATTACGGTACGGAGCTTGAAATACCGGTACTGCTTCCGGTCGGGAATCCCGTTTTTGAAGGAGATAAGGGATGCCGCCGGATGTTTACCGTCAAGCTGGGCAATGTCAAAACCTTCGATCCGTTCAGGATGCCGCCGGAGCCGCAGGGACCGGACCAACTCGTCCAGGGCGGGTCCTGCGCCCCGCTCTTTGAGCCGGAACCGCAGATCTTCCAGGGCGTTCTGCCGGGCCATGGCGAGAATAGCGGCGTGGCGTTTTTCGTCCGGGGAAAGTATGGACGGTTCCCGGCCAAACTGAACGGCAAACCAGCGGCGGAGCCCCTCAAGGCCGGCGCCGGCGGGCCTGTCCCGGCCGTTCCCGCCGGTCTCAATGCCGCTTCTCCCGCCGCCGCCTTTGCCTGCGCCGGTTTTGGCCGCCGCCTGGCCTGCCGCTCCGGCTCCCAGGACAAGATAGATCCGCGGCGGCGGAGGACGGTCCGGGGTATAGTAGGCGGCGGCAAAGGTTTCCAGCGATTCCTCCTCGTCCGCGGCGGAACGGGTACGGAAAAGTTCCCGCCCGGTCATCTTTCCTCCCCGCATCGAAAAGACCGAATAGGAGGTGAAGATCCCTTCGCTGGCCCAGGCGATATAATCCCGGCTTTCCTCATCAAAGTCTACCATAGCCGCCCCCTGGGAAAGATCCTCGATGGCCCTGACGGCGTTTCTCAGCTGGGCGGCCCGCTCAAAACGCAGTTCCGCCGCCGCCGCCCGCATCTCCCGGGAAAGCTCTTGAATCAAGGATCCGGTCTTTCCCGAGAAGAGCCGCGCCACCCGTTCCACATAACGGGCATAGTCTTCCCTGGAGATCTTCCCGCAGCAGGGCGCGGCGCAGCGGCCGATATGGTAGTACATGCAGGGAGCGTCCCGCTTCCGCAGGGTACGGCATTTCCGCAGGGGGAAGAGCTTATCCGTAAGTTCCAGCATGGTGTCCGCCGCCTGTCTATTGGGGAAGGGGCCGAAGTAACGGGAGCCGGTTTCTACGATGTGGCGGGTTCTGAATATCCGGGGAAAGTCTTCCGCGGTGATCCGTATCACCGGATAGGTCTTCCCGTCTTTCAGATTGATATTGTACTTGGGACTGTGCTGCTTGATGAGGGTGTTTTCCAGCAGCAGCGCCTCGTATTCGTTGGAAACGATGATCGTTTCAATGGCCCTGACCCGCTTCATCAGAATGGATGTCTTGATGTCCTTTTCCCCGGAGAAGTAAGAGACCAGCCGGTTTCTGAGAATCCGGGCCTTGCCTACATAGATTATGCGGTTTTCCCCGTCCCGCATAATATAAACCCCCGCTTCCTGGGGGGCTTCCCGGGCCGCAGTTTTAAGGGAATCATAATTTTTTGAAAATCTTTCATGGACCATGGGCTATTCTACCGATAAGATAGGGGGAGGGTTCCAGTGTTGTTCCGGCAGGGAACGCAGCCTTCCCGTCAATAAATAGACCGGTTTCAAAACCCGGCTGGTTTTGAAACCGGCTTGGGACTAAAGTCCGTAGGAAAACGGTCTGTCCGTTTTCCCCTGCATCTAAGGCTGCTGTTTCAAAACTTGAGGTTTTCAAACAGCCTTAAATATAAGGAATTTATGAAGAAAAATCGTATCCCTATTTTATTGTACAGTATTTTTCTTGTTTCCGGTAGTCTCTACGGATTTGGGGAGAAGACCCTGACGCTGGGGGCCGCCTCCGGCTGGACTGCGGCGGAGACCCGCCAGGGAATAGGTGAAATGAAAAGCCTCCGGCCCTATCCGGTCCTGGTTCTTTCCTCCGCCGCCGGGGAAACGGCAGACCCTGCGGGGATCGATCCGGCGGCGCTGCGGGACGGCGAATTCTGGTACGCCGCCGGTTCCCCGGCGGCCCTGGATATGGCCCTCTCCTTTGACGAGGGGAATTCCGCCGCCTTTGCGGACAGGACCGGCCATTACCGGCTGATTCCTTCGCCGGCGGTTTCCGCGGCGGACCAGCGTCTTGCCCGGGCGGGGAACGGAGCGGCCCTTTTCCACGGAGGGGAAACTCCGGTTCCGCGGCTTTCCTCCGGTTCCGGGGAAAGCATTTCCGGCGGGGGTTCCCTGGTACTGCTTCCCCGGTCAGGATCGGCTCTTTTTGCCGGGGATCAGCATATAAAAGATTTCACCATAGAATTCTGGCTCTATCCCATGAATATGGAAAACGGGGAACAGATCCTGGCCTGGACAGCGGCCAGACGGAACGGAACGGGGAAGAGCGCCAGCCAGCGTATACTCTGTACCGCCGGGAGGAACCGGCTGCAGTGGACCTTTCAGGATTTTTTTACCTCCCCCGATGACCGCCGTTTTATCAACCTTTCCCTGGCTTCCTCTTCGCCGGTGATTCCCAAAACCTGGAGCCATCACCTTATCCGCTTCGATGCGGATACGGGCTTACTGGAATACTTGGTAAACGGCAGGCTGGAGAGCCTGCTTTACGCCACCGGTTCCGGCGGGGAAGAGGGCGAGGTCTATACCCCCATTACGGGCGAAGACAGCCGGCTGATCCTGGGAAACCGCTTTGCGGGTTTGATGGACGAGGTGAAGATCCACAGCCGCTATGTTGAAAGTGTTCAGCTTAAAAAGTACCGTCCCGGCGGCCGCATGGAAACCCGGATTCTGGATCTGGGGGAGCTTAACAGCAGGATCCTCAGGATTGAGGCCTCCGGGGGAAGGACCTCCGCCGGGTCCAGGAGTTCCGGCCGGCCCGTTCAGAATGAGTACGCCGGATTTGGCGGATTCCGCTTTACCGATGATTCGGCGCTGCAGTTCTTTATCCGGGTTTCGGACAACCCCTACCGCTGGACCGAAGCGGACTGGCGGCCCTTTGAACCGGGAAAGGATCTGCAGGATCTTCGGGGCCGCTTTGCCCAGCTTGCGGCGGTGTTTTACCCTTCCGGGGATGGGGAAACTACTCCCTATCTGGACGAATTGCGGATTATCTACGTTCCCGACAATCCTCCCCGCCCGCCCTCTATGGTAAGCGCCGCTGCCCGGGACGGGGCGGTGGATCTTTCCTGGCGGGCCAGCCCCGACGAGGATACGGCAGGCTATCTGGTGTATTACGGCGAAGCCCCGGGAGAATACTTCGGCGCCGGCGCGGCCCTGGGGGCCTCTCCGGTAAATGCGGGGAAACGTACTTCCCTGCATATCGACGGACTAAAGAACGGCAGCCTGTACTATTTTACGGTGGCCGCCTATGACTCCGGGTCTCCGCCGGATTCCTTCCATTGCGGGGATTTTTCCAGGGAAGTAACGGCGCGGCCCTTAAGGACGGCGCCATGAGTCCCCTGGACATTCAGGATATACTGGAACGGGCCAGGGGTTCCGCCAGGGTCGGAGATCACGAAGAGGCTGAACGGCTTCTCAAACAGTACCTGGCCAAAGAGAAGGACAACCGGGAAGCCCACCTGCTCCTGGGAACCACCCTGGCAAGGGCGGGGAAGCTTTCCGATGCGGAGGATGAATTCACCACCCTGTTGGCCAAGAATCCCAGGGATGTGGAGGCCCTGAATAACCTGGCGGTGATCTACCGCCGCCAGGACAGGCTCCAGGACGCCTTGGGGGCTCTCATGGAAGCCATCGACATCGATCCTACCAGGGCGGAATTTCACTACAACCTCGGCAATATCCACAAGCAGATGGGAAATCTCAAGGCCGCCTCCATGACCTATGCCAAGGTGGTGGAGCTGGACCCCGCCTATGTCCACGCCTACAACAACCTGGGAACCATCTACGACAAACTTCACGAATGGGATAAGGCCTTCAACGTATTCCGCAAGGGACTGGCCCTGGACCGGAACAATCCTACCCTGCATTTTAACTACGGAGTAGCTCTGGAGGCCAACGGCCGCCTGGAAGACGCCGCCAATGCGTACAGGGCGGCCCTCCGCAGCAAGCCCGGCTGGTTTGATGCGATGAACAATCTGGGTATCGTCTACTTTAAGCAGGGCCAGCACAACAAGGCCATGGATGTCTTTAACCGTATTCTGAAGATCGATCCCTTTAATGCGGAAGCCCGGAACAATATGGGGGTGGTCTATTCCGATCAGGGGCGGCACAAGGAGGCGGTTCAAAATTTCAGGCAGGCCCTGGAATCGGACCCCAAATATGTAAAGGCCGTGGTAAACCTTGAACGGGCGCTGGAGGATCAGGGGGATTTTGCCGATGCGGTGGTGGAACTGGAAAAGCTGGTCAAACTGGTTCCCAACAGCGCCGACATCAGAAACCGCCTTTCTTCGCTCTACCTAAAGATGGAACGGTACCCGGAAGCTCTGGAACAGGCCAGGGCCGCCCAGGAATGGGAACCGGAAAATGTCCAGTCCCTCCGGCTTGAGGGAACCGCCCAGCGGATCATGGGGAATGATGAAGCCGCCAAAATCCTCTTTGAAAAGGTCCTTGCCGTTGATCCGGGGAACTTGGCCTTTCATCTGGATCTGGCGGACATTCATTTTAAGCGGAAGGAGTACAAGGAAGCGGAAGAGCGGATCATGGCCTTCCTTACCCGGAAGCCCAATGACCGGGGAGCGAAGCTGCTTCTGGGAAAACTGTATGCCGAAATGGGCAACCGGACCCACGCTATTCAGATCTTTGAGGAACTGTCCAAGGCGGATCCCAACGATGCAGAAGCCCTGGCTGCCGCCGCGGCCCTCCATAAGGAAGCGGGTTCCCTGGAAAAGGCCCTGCGTACCGCGGACAAGCTGGTAAATCTTCAGGGGAAACGGGGTACCTCGGACGATCTTTCGGATCTTAATACATCCCTGGAATTTTATGAAAAAGCGGTCAACGCCTATTCTTCCTCGGTTCAGGAAATGTGGGACCGTAATATGAAGCTTATCACCGGGGAAGCCGGCGCCGAAACCGAAGCCGGGGAAGATACGGATATCAGTCTTCTCATGGGGACCGCGGGTATGTCCCAGCCGGTGGACGAAGAAATCGAAGAGCTTTTCATTGAGGATATTGAAAATCCGGAGCCGGAAGATGATGTCGTCATTGATGATGAAGATGAGTATTCCGGCCTTGATGATGAAGAGGACCTTTCCCTGGACAATATGGCCGAACCGGAAGCGGTGCCGGTGATGTCCTATCCCTCCGGCGGTCCCCTGCCGGATTTTTCCGGTTCAGGTCCGCCTCTCCCAGGCGGAGGACCGTCCCAGCCGGATCAGCCGGGACAGGATCCGCCCCAGCCGTCATCCCGGCAGCAACAGCCGTTTCCGCCCCCGGCGCAGACGCCGCCGGAGACGCCCCGGTATCCGCCGTCTCAGGCGCCGTTTCCGCCGCAGGATTTTCCGCCGCCGCCGGATCAGCCGGGACAGGATTCGCCCCAGCCATCATCCCCGCAGCAACAGCCGCTTCCTCAATCTTCGTCCCCGGCGCAGACGCCGCCCGAGACGCCTCAGTATCCGCCGTCTCAGGCGCCGTTTCCGCCGCAGGGTTTTCCGCCGCCGCCGGATCAGCCGGGACAGGATCTGCCCCAGCCGTCATCCCCGCAGCAACAGCCGTCTCCGCTCCCGGCGCAGACGCCGCCTGAGACGCCCCCCCGGCATCAGCCGTCTCCTCCACCCATGCCGCCCGCCTCGCCTGTACCGCCGCAGACGGGTCCTGCAGACCGGGAAGCTCCCTTTGATGCGGAACCGGAGGAGCCCTATTCGGTTTCCGCCGAGGAGGAAGAGATCCTTCCGGACGGAGCCGGGGAGGGGGTTCCCGAAGAGGAATTCCTGGCCGATGAAAACGGGGACGGGCTTCCCGGGGAGAACGATGAGGGGGAGATCCCGGCGGAGGAATTCTCCGAAGAAGCAATTCCCGAAGAGGCCCTCTTTGGAGAAGAAGAGCCCGAAGATGTTACCGAAGAGACCGCGGAGGAAATAAAAATACCCGGAGGCGAGGAATTCCCGGAGCTTCCCGAGGCGGACATTCCCGGACAGGCGGCCCCGGAGGATTCCGCTCTTGACGGAGAGGCCGCCGCTGAACCGGCCCGGCGGGAAGGCCCCTCCTCCGGGACCGGGCCGCTTTCTCCTCCGGGACCGGTTCTTCAGGCTTCCGGGGGGCCGGGGACGGCGCAGGCAAAGCCCAGGCTGCAAGCGGAAAACATGTTAGGGCTGATGCGGTATCTAAAGGATCTGGCCGGTTCCCTGCCGGACAACAATCGTGCTATCTTTATGCAGAGCGACGCCAGAGTCAGCATGGAATATATCATCGATTCGCTGGAAGGCCGTAAGGGCTTGTTTAAGGGAATTCAGGAACGGCTTCCTGAAAAAACCAGGCTTTCCTCCGGGGAAACTTCCGCTGCCGTTAAAACTGCGGATGTGGCGGGGACCCTTAGGTTCCTGAGCAGGCTTGCTTCGGCCCTGCCGGATCAGGGTCTCTCCGCCGCCATTACCCGGAAGGTGGATACGGTTATTACGGATATCCGTTCCGTGGCAGAGGATTGAAAATGCAGGACGTAAGCGAAAACATAGACGAGTACATCAAGAGTATGCCCAGTCTTCCCACCACGGTTGCCAAGGTACTGGAGGTATGCAACAATCCCCAGACTAGTCCTGCGGACCTGAACCATGTTATTTCTTTGGACCCCGTCCTGGTGGGCCGGGTGCTCAAGCTTATCAACTCCGCCTACTACGGCTTGGGCCAGCAGGTAACCAATCTGGTCAGGGCCATCATCATGCTGGGGATCAACACCGTCAAAAACCTGGCCCTGTCCACGGCGGTCCTGGGCAATTTGTCTTCAAAAAGAGATCTGCAGGGCCTCAATATGGAGGGCTTCTGGCGCCACTCCCTCTGCGTGGGGGTTTCGGCAAAGATTCTGGCAAAGATCCGGGGGATCGATGTAAAACAGACCGAGGAATACTTTGCCGCGGGGCTCCTCCACGATATAGGCAAGATCCCCCTGAATGCGGTACTATCCAGGGATTATATGCTTACGGTCAGCGCCGCCGACCGGGAACGGATGTCCCTCTACAAGGCTGAGGACACCTCCCTGGGGATCAACCACTGCATGGTGGGCGGCATGATAGTAAAGGCCTGGCGGCTTGAGGGCGCTGTGGGGGACGCCGTTATTAATCATCACAATTATGCCGCCTACGGGGGCCCTCACAGGGATGTCCTCTTCAGCGTGGCTGCCGCAAACCGTTTTGCTTCCATACTGGAGATTGGTTTTGCCGGCGACCGGTATCCTGAAAAGATTGATCCCCTGATCTGGCAGACCCTGGGGGTGGAGAAAAATATCTTTGATGCTATGGAAAAAACGGTGAACGACGAAATAGAAAAGGCCAAGGTCTTTCTTAAATTAGGGAGTTGATATGCTGTCCGTCCGCTTCTGGGGAGACCGGGGCTCCATTCCCTGTCCGGGACCTAATACGGTTATCTATGGAGGCAATACCTCCTGCCTTGAAATACGGGCGGATGAAAAGCTGGTTATCATTGATTTCGGCACCGGCATCAAGCCCCTCGGCGACTGGCTCATGGTCAACGATTTTAAGAAGGGGCCCATCGATACGGATATCTTCATTACCCATACCCACTGGGATCACATTATGGGCTTTCCCATGTTCACCCCCATATTTATTCCCACCAGCAGGCTGCGGATCCGGGGGCCCGTTTCCTACGAGGACGAAACCCTGGAATCCGTCATCGGCGCCCAGCTTTCTTACCGTTACTGGCCGGTAAGGCAGAGCGAGCTTTCCGCCAAAATAGCATACGACCAGATAAAAGAAACTTCCCTGGATCTGGGGGACGGTCTCTGGGTAACCACCAAATACCTCAACCATCCCATACTCTGCCTGGGTTACCGTTTTGAATACAAGGGTAAATCCATTGTTACCGCCTACGACAACGAACCCTTCAGGAACCTCTTTCCCACGGACCCCGCGGATCCCAGCTATGACGAAGAAGCCGCCAGGGAGGGAGAACTGGTCGCCCGGGAAGAAAATGAGAAGATGCTCCGTTTCTTTCAGGGCGCCGGTGTACTTATTCACGACAGCCAGTACACCGAAAAGGAGTACAAGGCGGGCAAGCTGGGCTGGGGCCATTCATCCTATGAACACAGCATCAACACCGCCAACAAGGCGGGAGTAAAGAAGCTGATCATGTTTCACCACGATCCCAACCGTACCGACGGCCAGCTTGCGGAACTGGAAGAACATTACCGCCGCCGCATCCGGGGTAAAACCGCCATGGAGATTATGATGGCCCGGGAGGGGCTTTTGGTAGAAGCGTGATGCTTTTCAAGCCCGATACGTGGAAAATGCCCAGTTAAAAAACGCTTGACATTTCCCGGCAGTATGAAAGAAAACTGACCAATTTAGGGTTTAACCATATTCAGAATTTCGTTAAATGAATCGTCAAAAAATCGTTTGATTTTGTTGAGCTTCCGAAGGGCTTCGTTGGGGCTAATAGCCGAGGGTTGGACGATTTCTATTGGTAATAATAATTGAAAAGCCTCAATTTTGAGGGCCTCCGCAAGATTTTCAAGTGTTTTATCGCTAAGCCATGTCCGCTGACACTCAATACTATTCACGGTTTGCCAGGACAAACTAGCCATTTCCGCCAATTTTTCCTGTGAAAGACCAAGCATATTACGTTGTTTTTTAAGGTTCATTGCCAAAATTCGGCGCAACTCCGACTTTTTTACCTTCATATATGAAATAATCATACATAAGATTGCTAAAGCATTGACACGTAATATAATAGATGGTATTTATTTAATAATAAGAGGGTTTGTACCAGGATATTTACAGTCCAAAATCCATATTTGGGCCAAAATTCAAATTGTATGAAAAATTGGTGATAGTCGCAAAGAAGGTTGACGAACAGCTACAGAGCAAGCAGGCCCTCGGTTTGCGTGGCGGCTATTGTTTTGAAACCGCTGCTCCGCATCGTGTTATACAGGTCGTCGGTAAG
>JAISMC010000026.1 GCA_031276965.1 Treponema sp. | reverse complement strand
CATTCGGGCCGGCACTTTACCGGGTTCTGGGACACGGTAATTGACGGCGAGATGTGGTACTACGGCGAAGGCGAATTCGAAAAGAAAATTTATACCCCCGGCAGCAGGGTCTATGTGGGGCCGGGGCAGGCCAGGGCGATGAATTTTACCGACGGCGTATGGGCCGTGGAATATGCCCGGGGTTTTCTGCCCTTCTCCATGCCCTTTGGTACTGTTTCCGAGTACTTCATTTGTTTTGACCTCATTGCCGCCACCCAGACATGGTCGCTTTACGCAGATCTTGTCGCGCAATCCATCGGCAAAAAGGTGCCGCCCTTGCGGCCGTTTTGCTGGCTTTCGAGCAAGATTAACCACGCGATAACTATGGCGCTTTGCCCATCGCCTGAGGTAAGCGTTATCCCTGAGAAAAACATTCATTGGTTCCAGCGTAAGGTGTAGCGAATTTGGTCTTTGCGGGGTACCAGGGTATATTGGACTTTCACGGGTAAATGCGCAGCCTTCACATAATGTTCCGGCTGTTTACGCTTGGTCCCTGCTTACGCAGCAATTTTAAGAGCCGGTAGGCGGCTCGGCCTCCGGAACGGCAGGACAGCCCGGCGTCTCCGCGCCTTTTGCGGTTTTTCTTCACGCTTTCATCTATTAGTATGATGATTATGAGGGTCCGTGCCGTTCGCGGGGTTTTCCCTTTCCTTCTCCGGCTTTTTCGCCTTCGCGGTCATTAAGCTATCCGGGCTGCCGGATCGGCCCCGCTTACTACCCGTTAAAAAAGTGCCGATATATGCTATGGATATGAAAGCCCTTACCGTTTTATTTGGCGCGTCCCTTGGCCCCCATGCCTTCCGGCCCGTGTTTTCCGGCAAAAACGCCCTGACCCTGGCCCTGGAGCGGAGCCGGGCCTTTCCGGGGACGGAAAAGGTCCTGCTCCTGGCGGGCAGCGGCTTTGACCGGGGGGCCTGTCCCGGCGTTTCCCTGCTGGAGGCCCCGGCCTGGACCAAAAAGAGCCTCCTGGAAACCCTGGCCGGGGAATCCGCCGGTTTCGATCTTACCTACTTTGCCTGGGCGGACGCCCCCTTCCTGGACCCGGTCCTGGCGGGGGCCCTGGCGGAACGGCACCGCCGCTATGCGGCGGAGTACTCCTATGCCGACGGCTGGCCCTACGGCTTTGCCCCGGAACTGCTGGCGCCGGGGACCGCGGGGATCCTGGCAAAGCTCTTACCGGACGGCGGCGGGCCTGTGGAACGGGACACCCTCTTTTCGGCGATCCAGCGGGACATCAACTCCTTCGATATCGAGACCGAAATTTCCCCGGCGGATCTCCGCTGCCACCGCCTCAGCCTGACGGCGGATTCAAAGCGCAACCTGCTCCTCCTTTGCCGTTTTGCCGGGGCCGCGGGCGGCATTCCGGACGCCGCCGGGGCCGCCGCCCTTATCGGGGAAAGGCCGGAACTGCTGCGGACCCTGCCGGCCTTCTATCCTGTCCAGGTTTCCGCCCCCTGCCCCCAGGACTGCGCCTTCTGTCCCTACCCCAAATCCGCCGCCCCCAAAGAAGGTTTTATGGAGCCCTCCCGTTTCGGGGAACTGCTGGACAGGATCGAGGCCTTTTCCGGCGACGCGGTAATCGATCTTTCCCTCTGGGGGGAGCCTGCCCTGCATCCCCAAAGGCTGGAGCTTATCCGGCAGGTCCTGGCCCGGCCGGCGCTCTCCCTGGTTATTGAAAGTTCCGGCATAGGCTGGAAGGCCGCCGAGGCGGAGCTGCTGGCGGAGGAGACGCGGCAGGCGGCCCCCCGGGAGAACCGCATGGCCCCCCTGTCCTGGATACTCTCTCTGGATACGGCGGACGGGGAACGGTACGGAAAGATCCGGGGGGCGGGTTTTGCCGGGGCCGTGGATTGGGCCAAAAGGCTGCTGCCCCTTTTCCCCGGGGATCTCTATGTACAGGCGCTCAGGATTAAGGGTTTCGAGGACGATACGGAACGGTTCTACCGTTTCTGGAAGGAGGCGGGGGCGAACAGCATCATCCAGAAATACGACCACTTCTGCGACGCCCTGCCGGATCTCCGGGCGGCGGATCTTTCCCCCATAGAGCGCCGGCCCTGCTGGCATTTAATGCGGGACATGCCGGTGCTGCTGGACGGATCGGTCCCGCTTTGCAGGGAAGATCTTGCCGTTTTTGCCGGTTCCGGGCGTCTTTTGGGGAACGTCTTTACCCATTCCCTGGAGGAGATCTGGTCCCGGGGGGATGTTTTCTACCGGGAACACTGTACCAAAACGTATGGAGGAATTTGCGCAGGCTGCGATGAGTACTATACCTACAACTTTTAACGTTACCGTTCCCGCGTATACCGCCGTGGGGGGTTCCCGGCGGGGGGCCTCCACGGGGCTTTCGGCGGTACTCCTTAACCGGGGGGGCCGTTATCCCCGGCGGACGCTCTTTCAGGAACTGGAAAAGACCGGTTTTGATTATATCGTTTCCATAGAAGGCCCCCAGGAACGCTACGATCTGGAGGAACTTTCCGGCCGTTTCCCCTTTGTCCGTTTTATCCTGCTTAAAGAACAGGTCAGTCCCGGCGAACAGATAAACCTGGCGGCGGCGGAACTGACCAGCCCCCTCTTCTTTGTCCTCTGGAATGATCTCCGCCTGCTTCACGGGGGCGGAGCCGCCAAAATGGCGGAACGGCTTGTTAATTCCCCGGAGGAATTGGCCGGGGAAAAGAAGGCCGCTCCCTATAAGCGGCTCTGTACGGTGCCGGTGATTCAAAATTCCCATTTTGAATCCCTGCCCACCCTGATAGCCCCCGCTTTCTACCGGCATACCATCAAGATTCTGCCCTTTGTTCCCCTCCGGGAACGGGTGCCCTCCCTCTATCCCTTTGACGGGGTGGGTATCTACGACCGGGACCGCTTTATCCGGCTCGGCGGTTTCGACGCCACCCTGAAGAGTCCCTTCTGGCAGCTTATGGACTTTGGCTTCCGCGCCCATCTTTGGGGAGAGGAAATTTCCTGCACCCAGCTGATCCGCCTGTCCTACGACGGGGAGGTTCCCGCCGGGGACAGTACCGCCGAAGAAAGCCACCGCCGTTTTTACCTTAAAAACCTGGCCCCGGTCTTCCGGGGAGACAGCGCCTTTATCCCCCTCCGCCGTTTTCCGGCCTATCTCTGGCGGACCGGCGGGGACCCCTTCGCCGCGTGGGGGGACTTTATCGAAGGCCGCCGCTGGGTCAGGACCAACCGCTACCGTTTCCGCAGCGACGCCCGGCGGATAACCGAACTATGGGATACCAGTGAACCCGGCCCTCCGGCCGTATCCGAAGGTTCCTGACCATGACCGCCCTTGTACTTCAGGCCAGGCTCGATTCGGCCAGGCTTCCCCAAAAGGCCCTGCTTCCCCTGGGCGGAGAGCCCCTGATCCTCCGGGTCATGGAGGCCCTTGGGGGCATCTGGGATCTTCACATTCTTGCCTGCCCCGAAGACTGCGTTTCCGCCTTTAAGGGTCTGGCCCAAAGGGCGGGGTACGAACTGGTCCCCGGCGCCAAGGAGGACGTGCTTAACCGTTACTGTACCGTGATAAGGCGCTTCGGCATTGACCGGGTGGTCCGGGCCACCGGGGATAATCCCTTTGTCTTTGCCGACGCCGCCGAAGCCCTGGACCGGGAAGGGGAAGTCCTGGGAGCGGACTATGCGGGCTATGCGGCCCTTCCCTGCGGCGCCGGGGTGGAGGCGGTTTCCGCGGCGGCCCTGCTCCGGGCGGAACGGGAAGCCGCGGCCCCGGCGGAGCGGGAGCATGTCTGCCCCTATTTGTACGGTCACCCGGAGCGGTTCCTCCTTCACCGGCCCCTGGCGCCGCGGATCTGGCAGGGCCCCTCCCTGCGGCTTACCGTAGACACCGCCGAAGATTATGACCGGGCCCGGGCTCTCTACCGGAGCCTGGAGCGGGAGGAGGGGGCCGGGCCGCGGCGGGGAAAAACCGTTATCGAAGCGTACCGCCGGCTCTTCTCCGGCGGCAGGGAACAGATCCGGTGACCGGAAGCGGTAGCGGCCGTCCGGCCGCCCGCAGCGTACTGGCGGTTCCCGCCTTCGGCAGGGGCAGGGGAGGGGGGCATCTGGCCCGTTCCGCCGCCCTGGTGGGACAGCTCCGTTCCGCCGGAAGGGAGGCCTTTCTCTACATTCCCCGCCGTGCCGATCTTGCCGCCCTGGAACCCCTGCTGGGGTATCTGGACCGCTCCTGGATTACCGCCGATCCCCGGTCCCAAGCATGGAGCCTGATTACCCTCGATTGTTTTAGAACCCCGGAGGAGGACTACGGCAAATGGTCGGCCCTGGCCCCGGTTATCGGCATTGATGAAGGAGGCCCCTGCCGGGACCGCTTTGATTTCCTCATCGACACCCTGCCGGGACCGCCGGGCCTTAGTCCGGCGAACATAGCCTCCCCGGCGCTGCTTCCCATGCCCCGGAAACGGCGGGAACCGGCCTTCGTCCCAAAGGCCGCGGGCCTTAAGGTCCTTGTCGTGCTGGGGGCGGAGGATCCTGCGGGGCTTGCCCTGCCCCTGGCAAAGCGTCTGGCCCAGGCCGGTTTGGCGCCGGTCCTTGTCCGGGGAAGCCTCAGTTCCCACGCGGGATCCGGGGAGGAAATTCCGCCGGGGGTGGAGACGGTCAGGGGTATCCCGGCCCTGGGAGAACATCTGGCGGAGTACGATCTGGCGATCACCCACTTCGGCCTTACCGCGTTTGAGTGTCTCTACGCCGGATGCCCGGTGCTTCTGGTCTCCCCCACGGGCTACCACGAGCTTTTAGCCAGGACCGCCGGTTTTTGTTCCCTGGGCAGGGGAAAGCGGGCCCTTAAAAATCTGGAGGCCTATATAGGGGGCGGGACATACTCCGCAGGTCATCCGGCGGAGGTTCCGGGGCTTGATCAGGGCCGCCTTGCGGCCCTGGGGGAACGGTGTAAAAAACTGGCTGAACGCTTCGGCCTGGCCCCGGAGCAGGAACGGCAAGGCAGCCTGGGCGCTTTAATCGCCTCGTTTGATCCCCGCTTCTACCCCTCCTGTCCGATCTGCGGCCGCGCCGGCGGAAAAACGCTGGGCCGTTTTCCCGGCAGAACCTACCGCCGTTGTCCCCGCTGCGGCATGGTCTACATGCTCCGTTCCGCTCCGCCGCCGGTGGAATACGGGGGGGACTACTTTTTCGCCGCCTATAAAAAACAGTACGGCAAAACCTATCTGGAGGATTTTCCCAATTTAGCGGCGGCGGGGAAAAAACGGCTGGAACGTATGATCCCCCTGCTGGGACCCGCCGGGAAGGGACGGCTTTTGGATATAGGCTGCGCCTACGGCCCCTTCCTCGCCGCCGCCCGGGACGCGGGATTTTCCCCCATGGGAATAGACGCCTCCGAAGACGCCGTCCGCCATGTGCGGGAACGCCTGGGAATCCCCGCCGGACGGGGGTTTTTCCCCGATCCTTCCTTTGCTTTTGAGGACGAAAGTTTTGACGCCGTTTCCCTCTGGTATGTAATAGAACATTTTGAAGATCCCGCCGGGACGTTGAAGGAGATCAACCGCATTCTCAGGCCGGGGGGAGTTCTGGCCTTTGCGACCCCCTCCTTTTCCGGCGTTTCCCGGAGAAGATCCCCCGGACAGTTTCTTAAAAAAAGCCCCGCGGATCACTGGACTATCTGGACTCCCCGTTATTGTGGTAGAATACTCGCGAAATTCGGCTTCAAACTTAAAAAAACGGCCGTTACCGGCCACCATCCGGAACGGTTTCCACTGTTTGGGGCGGGGTCCCCGGAGCCGGTTTTAAGCATATTGTACGGTATAAGCCGCCTCTTCCGTTTGGGGGACACCTTCGAGGTATATGCGGTTAAAAAAGCAGCAGTACAAAAAAGGAGGGATAATGGCTGAACGGCTCCTGATTCTTGGGGCGGGAATTATGCAGTGGCCCGCCATAAAAACCGCCCGGGATATGGGGTTTGAGACGGTGGTGGTGGATGCGGATCCCATGGCTCCCTGTGTTGCCCTGGCGGATCACTTTGAAAGGATCGATCTTAAAAATAAAGAGGCCATTGAAACCCTGGCCCGGGCCTTTAGGGATGCGGGAGGACTGAGCGGGGTTTTTACCGCGGGCACCGATTTTTCCGCCTCCGTGGCATGGGTCGCCGAAAAACTAAGCCTTCCGGGGATTCCCTACGAGGCCGCCCTCAACGCCTCCGACAAGGAACGGATGCGCCGCTGTTTTAAGGAAGCCGGCGTTCCGTCCCCGGATTTTCTGGTGATAAACGATCTGCCCCCCATGGATTTCAGCCTTCCCTTTGCCTATCCGGTGGTAGTAAAACCGGTAGACAATATGGGAGCCCGGGGATGCCGCCGGGCGGATTCCTTAAAAGAATTGAAGATCGCCGCTAAGGAGGCATTGAAGGCTTCCCGGTCCGGCAGGGCCATCGTAGAAGAGTACATAGACGGCCCGGAATACTCCATTGATGCCCTGATATACGAGGGAAAGGTCCATGTCTGCGGCTTTGCGGACCGGATCATCAGCTTTCCCCCCTATTTTGTTGAAATGGGCCATACCATACCCACAGCCCTGGATCAAAAAACCCAGGATTCCCTGACCGCCGTATTTATCCGGGGCGTCCAGGCCCTGGGGCTTACCCATGGCGCCGCCAAGGGGGATGTAAAACTCAGCTCCCGGGGTCCCATGATTGGGGAAATCGCCGCCCGGCTCTCCGGGGGCTATATGTCGGGCTGGACCTATCCCTACTCTTCCGGGGTGGAGCCTACCAGGGGGGCCATACTTGCCGCCCTGGGAAAGACCCCGGAGGGGCTTGAACCGGTAAAGGACTGGATCAGCGCGGAGCGGGCCTTTATCTCCATCCCCGGCAGGGTCCATTCGATTTTCGGCGTAAACGCCGTCCGGGGCATGGAAAATATCAAGGATCTCTTCATGCGGGTAAAACCCGGAAACAGGGTCCGTTTCCCCAAGAGCAATATCGGCAAATGCGGCAATGTGATCAGCGCCGCCCCGTCCAGGGGAGAAGCGGTGGATGCGGCGGAACGGGCGGCCCGGATGGTCCTGCTGCGCCTGGAGGTGCCCAATATGGAGACCGAGGACTTCCTCCTGGAACTGAACCCGGTCCTCTCTTCGGCAAAGTACCCGCCCGCCGCCTTTTCCATTCCGGAAAACCTCCGTGTCCTGCTGGCCATGTTCCCCGAGCCCGAATTCTACCTTCCCCCCGGACGGACACCGGAAATTTCGATCTTCCCTTTCCTGGATTTTACCGAATCGGATCTCCGGGACTATATGGGCAGAACCGTCAAAGAATGTCTTGATGCGGTCCGAGCCGTTACCGGCCTGGAACTTCCCATGGCTGAGGGTGAAAATATCGCCGGCGGGATCATCATGGGGAAAAGCTTCTGGACCGCCATGATCCGGGGAGGCTACCAGGGGGCGGCCTATGTGGTTGACCGCATCGCGTTGAAGTTACAGGCCCGGAGCCAGGAGGACAGTAAAGGGTGATCCATACCGGTTCTTTCGCTTTAAGGCCGTCCTTTGGTACTAAACGGCGGCCGGCTCCCGCCGTCCCGCACTAAGGCGGCGGTGCGGCTATGATCCCTGCGGTCCGGGTCCTGCGGCAAGCGCTCAAATCTTCCCTTTTTCGGGGGAAGGCCGGCGTACATTTCCGCCTGAAACTGCTGAAAAATGCCGTTCCGCTCCTCTTTTTGCTCCTCTCCGGTCCGGCTTTTGCCCAGGTCCTTACCCTGGATGAGGTTCTGACCGGTATTGTCCCCCAAGGGGCGGGTCCTGCCCGGCTCCGCTGGGATCCTTTCTTTCAGGGAGGGGTCTTTTCGGTTTCCGGCCACTATATAGCCTTCCAGACCGGCAATGCCGGAGAGGAGGGCCTTGTCCTGCTGGACGGCCGGACCGTTCTTCCGGTTCCCCTCCCATACCTTGACAAGGGGCTCCTCTGCTTCCCTCCGGGCTTTGCCGGCGCCGTCCGGGGAGCCCTGGATGCGTTGATTCAGGAGGACCGTTCCCGCTTCCGCATCGCCGCCGTCATTGTAGATCCCGGCCACGGCGGCAGGGATTCGGGGGCGGTGGGGAACCATACCATCGGGGCAAGGCAGGTTAAGGCGGTGGAAAAGGACATCACCCTCAAGGTTTCAAAGGATCTCCATACTAAACTTGCCGCCGCCTATCCGGATAAGCAGGTGCTTTTAACCCGGGAAGGGGACAGCTATCCTGCCCTGGAAGACCGGGTCGCCATGGCCCATGCGGTATCCCTCAAGGACAACGAAGCCGTCCTCTTCATCTCGATCCATGCCAACGCATCCTTTAATAAGAACGCCCGGGGCTACGAAGTGTGGTATTTAAGCCCCGAATACCGCAGAAGCGTCATCGACAAAGACAAATACGCCGATTCCAGCGAGATCGTCCCCATCCTCAATACCATGCTGGAGGAGGAATTTACCGCCGAAAGCATTATGATGGCCAAATTCATCCTTAGCCGCTTTGATGAATTTCTGGGCGGCCGCGTACCCTCCCGGGGCATTAAGGCGGAAGAGTGGTTTGTGGTCAGAAATGCCCGGATGCCCTCGGTATTGGTGGAACTGGGCTTTGTAACCAACGAGGAGGACGCCCTCCTGATGACCGACGAAACGTACTTGAAAAACTATTCCGAGGCGTTATATAAAGGGTTGATTGATTTTATTACCATGTTTGAACAATCCGGAGGATTTACCGCTATCCAATGAACGGCGCTATTAAGGATGCCCTCAGGGGAATAGTCCTTTTCTTCAGCAAAAGGCAGATCCGGCGTTTACTCTACCTGGGAATTCTGGCGGCGGCGGCGGTTGCCGAATTTTTAACGGCGGGACTTGTCAGAAGGACCTTTGTATTCTATGCTGTAAGGGATGAAACTCCAATCGTAGAGGACAGGATGCTTGTCCGGGGGTCTTCTAAAGAAGTTGATATAACCCGGTATGTGGAAGAGCTGCTTTTGGGGCCGGCTTCGCTGAATGCGGCGCCCCTTTTCCCCAGAGAAACGGCTCTGGAAGCGCTGCTGTACCGGGACGGAGTGGTCTATGCGGACCTTTCCCGGTATGCGGCCCTGCCGCCTCCGGAAGGAGGGGATGTTTTTAGAAGTTTAGCCTCCATTGACCAGGGAATACGGCGCAACTTTCCCTTTGTCAGGGACATACGGCTTTTTATAGACGGAAACGAGGTTGCTTTTAGGGGGTTTTTGCCGAAAATAGAAGATACATAGGTGAAATATTGAGAAAGGCGTTGACCAAACGTATTTTTTCTCGTATACTTTTTACTATCTGGTTTTTAAGCTTAATGCGCAATTGAAAGGAGCTGTGAATGAAACGGATCTTCATTCTTGTCGCCATCGCGTTGTTAACAGTGGGACTTGTGTTTGCCGAGGAAGCGGTGCTTATCGATTTTGGTAAGCTCGCAGCTGACATTATCCCCAATCAGAACAACGTGCCTACCCAAAACCGTGCGACCATGATGGATTTTTCCACCACGGTCGGCGGCAGCTTCACCACCGAACAAAAGTCGGCGATGAAGACCTCCCTTGCTATTACCAACTGGGACATCGTGCTTGCGTCTTCCTCCCGGACGGTGATAAATCAAAGTCAGAGTTATACCCAGGAAGCTCCTTCAAAACAGTGGGGAACCGTAATGGGCGTCCGGATTCACTTTCCGGTGGAGCCCTTCAATTCCTGGGCGCGGATTAAACCTCCCTTTGAGATTCCCGCCTTCGAAGATCCGGCCGAGATTGACGACGACGGCAACATCGAATATGCCGAGGGTAACAATAGTATGACTCAGAAGCGCTTTGAAAACGGCTTCGGCGTGGTAAAGAATGTCGGGACCATTAAATCCCTGGCGGTTAACGCCTACGGCCTTAATTTCCCCCACGGCCTTTCGACGGTCCTCATCGATTCCCAGGGCAACGAACAGGTAATATTCATGGGTTACCTCAACTACGACGGATGGGGAGAGCTTGTCTGGCAGAATCCCGCCTATGTTCAGGCCGTCAGGAACCGGGAACTCCGGCTCTACCCGCTCTATCCCACCAATACTCCCTTTGTAAAGTTTGCGGGTTTCCTTATTCAGCGGGATGCCGCCAAAGAAGGGGGCGATTTCGTCGGCTACTTTAAGGACGTTAAGATCATCTACGATAAGGCCGTCCTCGACACCGAACGGGATATCGACGATGAGGCTCTCTGGGGTATCATCAAGATACGGGAAGATGCCAAACAGAAGTTTGAAATGAACCGGTTTGGGAATAATCAGGTGCTCCGGTATCTGGAAATCCAGAAACAGGCTACGGAAGGTGGCTTTACCCCCACTCCGACTAACGAAGAATAGCGGGGGAAATGGGCTGGTTTAATCCGGCCGGGTTTTTAATAGCTGTCTGAAAAATCAAAGCGATTCTTCAGGCAGCTTTTTTTTAATCTCGACGGGGAATTATGAAAAAACTGGAACTTCCTAACCGGGACGCCCTGGAAGCGGAATATGAACGGTATGCGGAAATCAGAACGCTCATTACCAGGGATCTTCGGGAGGGTTTGGAGGCGGCCTTTAAGGATCTTTCTTCTAAGCCCACCATCAAAAGCCGTCCCAAGGATTTTTACAGTTTTTTTAAAAAGTATCTGCGCTGCCTCAAGGAGAACCGGAACGGTGAAAAACCGCTGATTACCGATCTAATCGGCCTCCGCATTATATGTCCCTTTCTTGAGGATCTGGCCGTAATTGAGGAACTGATAAAGAAGACCTGTCAGGTGGTGGAGCTGGAACGGAAGGGTTCCCATTATTCCTTTAAGGAATTCGGCTACGAATCGACTCACCTTTTAATACAAATTCCCAAAACAATACTTAAAAAGCGGGGGGACTGCGGCTGTGAGGTGGCGGAAATCCAAATCCGTACCATACTTCAGGATGCCTGGGCCGAGGTGGAGCACGAACTGGTATACAAAGCTGAATTTACCCCCTTCGACGATCCCATGAAACGCAAGCTGGCGGCGGTTAACGCCAGTCTTTCCTTGGCGGATACCATCTTTCAGGAAATACGGACCTACCAGCGCCAGTTAAACGGGGAACTGGAGAAACGGCGGAATTCGTTTTATAAGAAAATTGAAGAAGTTTCGGACAGCTTCCTGTTTGATGAAAAACCCGGCGAAAATGATCAAGACGGCTTTGAAGTTCCCCAGGGGAATGCCGCCACGATTGATGATCTCCTCCTCAACGCCCTGTACGCCCATAATAAAAATCAATTCGGCGAGGCCATCCGCTTCTACAGCCGCATTCTGGAAATAAACCCGGATAATGCCGTCAGTTCCCTGATATACA
Organism: Treponema sp.; assembly: GCA_031276965.1. Taxonomy (GTDB): domain Bacteria; phylum Spirochaetota; class Spirochaetia; order Treponematales; family Breznakiellaceae; genus JAISMC01. The sequence goes on along the minus strand of JAISMC010000026.1, from coordinate 17,963 downwards.
AGCACCGGGGCATGGCGAATTTCGCCCAGTCCAAATATGCCGATGCGATTGACGATTTTACCAGGGCCCTGGAGCTGGATCAAAAGTCCTACAAGGCCGCCTACTACCGGGGGATGGTACATTCGGTGATGCAGAACTATGCCGAAGCGGTGGATGATTTTTCCCTGTCCCTGGGAATCAACCCCTACCAGCCCTTCTGCCTGTACCGGCGGGGCCAGGCCCATTACCATATCGAGGATTATCCCAAGGCCCTGGCGGACTGCGAAGCCGCCCTGGTACTGGACCCCAAATCGGAGCCGGCCCGGAAATTCCAAAAGCTGCTGCTCAATAAACTGAAAATGTAGCCGGAGAAAAAATTATCACTAAGGCGAAGAAGGAAAAACATTATCCATAAATGATAGATGTAAACAAATGGTTAAGTATGGGAAATCTCCATGACCTCTATGGATGTAGGGTTTAGAATCTCATTTGGAATCTGCGTTATCTTGACAAGAGCGGCGTATTTTATTATAGTCTCTTTTGTTTACAGTAAGTCTCCTTCGTCTAGTGGTTAGGACATCGGGTTTTCATCCCGACAACGGGGGTTCGACTCCCCCAGGAGATGTCAAAAAAAGAGCCCGGGGGCTCTTTTTTTGTGTTGGATTTTTTGCATTTGGCAAAAAATCCTGACTTGCTCTTTAGGGGAGTCGAACTGAAGCAGCCAGTGAATGGGGCAGGGAGCGGTTCTGCAGGCTATAAAACGCTTATCCGGAAAAGTTATAGAAAAACTCAGGGCGGAAATTAAAGAAGCCCGGGGCAATGAGATCTTTGCCCTGGGGTATCTTGACGACCGGGGACTGGTAGTTAGGGCCGAAGTTACCGCCCGGGGCAGCAAGGGTGAAGTTCTGGCCCTGGGGGCTTGCGGTCCGGAACCCTATAAAGGAGGTCCCCGCATATTCCGGGATGTGGAGGAAGATTCTGCCCGCCGGGAGGATTCGCCGCTTCCCGATGTACTGATCCATAACCATCCTTCTGGTTTTCTTACTCCCAGCGATAACGATTTGGTTATTGCCTCCAGGGCTGCCGAAGGGGGAATAGGCGCTTTCATCATCGATAATGCAGTACAGGAAGTGTATGTAATTGCCGAGCCCCTTCGCAGAAAGGCAAGAACCCTGCTGGATCCCGATGCCATCTGCGCTTCCCTGGAAGAGGGGGGCTCCGTTGCTCTAAGACTTCCTTCCTACGAACCCCGGCCCGCCCAACTGGATCTAATGCGGCTTGTCGTCAGAGCCTTTAACGAGGATGCTCTGGCGGCGGCGGAGGCGGGTACGGGAGTAGGAAAGTCCTTCGCCTACCTGCTCCCGGCGGCGGGCTATGCCCTGGCCAACAATGAACGGATAGTAATCTCCACCGCCACCATCACCCTTCAGCAGCAGCTCTACGACAAAGATATACCCCTGGTCGCCGCCGCCTTCGCCAAGGAAAAAAATTCTGCTTCAGGCGGAGAGAAGAAACTTAAGGCGGCGCTCATTAAGGGCCGGGGTAATTACCTTTGCCGCCGGAGGCTGGAGGATGCTCTGAGGGAACCGGTTTTGGATGAAGATGAAAACGAGGATCTTCGTTCCATTGTGGCCTGGTCGGAAACCACCAGGACCGGAAGCCGATCTGATTTGTCCTTCATGCCTGCAGAAAGTCTCTGGTCCCGAATCTGTTCCGAAGCGGATACATGCATGGGTATGCGCTGTCCCGAGCGGGAACGTTGCTTTGTACTTGCCCTGCGGAAGGAAGCGGCGGACGCTCATATTCTGGTGGTGAACCACCATCTCCTCTTTGCGGATCTGGCCGCCAGGCAGGAGGGGGCGGGCTATGACAATACCGTGGTCCTTCCCCCCTATACCCGGATTATCATCGACGAAGCCCATACCATAGAAGGGGCGGCAACCTCGTTCTTTTCAAAAAGTTTCAGCCGTCTGGGGGTGTACCGTCAACTGGGCCGGCTCTACAGGAAGCGGCGGAACCGGCAGATGGGACTTTTGCTGCGTATCGCCGCCGGCAGTTCCCGGGAGGACCTGCTGGACGACGCATCCGGCGCCATTCAGCAGGTTAGAGGCGCAGTGGATGCCTTGGACGGGGCGGCTCTGGAATTTTGCGGAAACGAGGGGGTTTTTCGCCTTGTCCCCGCCGGGAAGGAGCGGATAGCCGCGGTCCTTATCCCCTGTTTTCTGGGTCTCAGGAAGCAGATTACGGCTCTTACGGGGATTGTCCGGCGCATAATCGAAGAGATTGATGAGGATGATCCTGCGGTCCGGGAGATTAAGGCCGTACTGAGAAGGCTTGAGCTGGTGAGCAGCGTTTGTTCCGCCTGTGTCGAGTACCAGGAACGTCCCGGCGAGGTTGTCTGGATAGAGCGCCACGGAAACGCCGGACCCGGCGGACGGGACAACTGGGCGGAGATTAACGTAACTCCCATTGATGTAGCCCCCTCCCTGGGGGAAGCTCTTTTTAAGCCCAATAAAACCGTGATCTGCCTCTCCGCCACTCTGACCGTAGCGGAATCTTTTGCCTACTGGAACAGCAGGTCCGGCCTGGCCCTGATTTCGGACAGGAAGATCCTTTCGGGGATGTTCCCCTCTCCGTTTCCCTACAAGCGGGCGGTCCTGCTGGGAGTTCCCGCCGACGCCCCCCTTCCGGACCGGGAAGACTACCGGGCCTTTGTAAACGAGGCGGCCTTCAAGCTGATCGAACTTGCCGGCGGTTCCGCGCTGATCCTCTTTACCTCCTACGAAGCATTGAAGAGCGCCTATGATGATGCTGCGCCAAAACTGGAGGAGCAGGGGATACGCTGCTTTAAGCAGGGGGACGATGACCGGAGCCGCCTTCTGGCAGGTTTTCTATCAGACAACTCCAGTGCGCTCTTTGCTACCAATTCTTTCTGGGAGGGGATAGATGCGCCGGGAGACACCCTCCGGCTGGTGATACTCTGCCGCCTTCCCTTCAGAATTCCCAACGACCCTGTCTTTGAGGCCCGCTGTGAAACCCTGGAAAAAAGGGGGAACAGTCCGTTTATGGATCTTTCCCTTCCGGAGGCGGTGATAAAATTCCGGCAGGGATTCGGCAGGCTGATGCGCCGTTCCAGCGACCGCGGGGTGGTGGCGGTACTGGACGGAAGGCTTCTGCACAAACGTTACGGGGAATACTTTTTGAGATCCATCCCCGAAACGGGGACCTGTTTTTCAAATTTCCAGGCCCTTCTGCGGGAGACGGAATGTTTCCTCTACCACAATTAAACGGCCCGGAACCTATGAACCGCTGTCGAACACGGTCTTTCCCAAGTTGGAAGAAGCGGAATCCAGGGAGGAACGGTAGCTGTCCAGGGCCTCTTTTTCCCGTTTCAGTCCGGTAAAGGCGTAAACCGTATCTCCCCGGCCGTCGATAGACACATCGGGAACCGCATAGGCGCCTATCTCTTTGATAATCCGGTCCTTGGCGGCGGGTAAATTCCCGGGACGGCATTTTTCCACGGCGGGATCAAGATCCCCTTCCTTAACATCCAGAGGTTTGTCCCATATACGGCTGTAAGTTATCTTTCTGAAGTTCTCCAGCTTAATTTTTTCGTTATTCCGCCCCATGATCCCGCGGCGCAGGACCGGTATGAGCCAGAAGAAAATAGAAAAAACCAGGGGGATCAGCCCCAGAACCACGGCAATAAGAATACGGAAATCCGCCGGTGAGGACGATCCGGCAAAGCGGTGGAAAAAATAGTAGGCCGCCGCAAAAAGCCTAAGACCGGCTCCCCGGGGAATCAGGGTATCCAGGTTCAGGGCGCAGTACAGAAAATAACCCCCGAAGGCAAGGTTTATCCCGTTGATAAGGGCAAAGGCCCGGTTCATCGCCGGAGAATTAGAGGAAAACCCCCAAAGTTCTTTGAGGGCGGCGCCGGAACGACCGGTTTGAGCGTCCGTTTTAAGCATCAGCGGGTCAAAGCGGTATACCACCGTAGCCTCCCCGGTGGCTTCAGGAAGGCCGCCGAACCGGACGCAGTAGGCGGTAATCTCGTTTTCCGCCTGTACCGGTTTAAGTCCGGTAAGGGCCATAAATTCGGGCAGGGAAATAACTCCCCGGTTGGCTTGAATATGGGCTATTACCGCCTTCTGTTCCCGGACCGGCCAGCCGGCATTGGGGTCCCCGTCTCCAAAAACAAAGGAAAAAATGGCCCTGTGGAGGGGTTTCCCCTTGGGCCGGGCCGGAGAGGAAGCGTAGCGGGGCTTGAAAAGCTCCGAATAAAACCAGAGCCGTAGTATCAGATTGAGGATATTGCCGGCAAAGTACATGCCCCCGCCGCCGCTTCTCCGGGACCGGCTGCTGGAATTAGAGCCTGAAACGGAAACAACCGAAAGTACCAGCGCCGCCAGGGCAATAAGCATAAAAAGAAAAAAATACCCCACCAGCATTATCATAATCCAGACCTTAAAGAGGGCGGCGCCGGTCTTTTTAAGTCCCGCCGCAAATTTTTCGCCTATCCGCCGCAGCCGCGCCGGAAAACCCCGGTATCTGCTGGTAAAACCGTGGGGGAAGGAATAGAGAATCTCCCCGGATTCGGTTACTTCCAGGCGGCCCCGGTATTCATCCGAAGCCCGGGGGAGCAGTTCCCGTACCATTTCCAGAGGCAGGGCCGTACCGGCAACCACATCCGCTGCTGTTACGCCCCTTCGCTGCCGTTTTAAGGCGGCAGTTAAGCGGCGGTAGGCGCCGCTATCCCTGGTCTGCTTCATCCGCAATGTCCTTTTCCAGAATTGACGCCAAGGTGATACTTCTAAAGTATTCATTGATCATGTTAGTTACCCCCACCCAGATGTGGTGGCTCAAACAACCGTTGATCTTGTCGCAATCCTTATTACGCCGGTGGCAGGCAATCAGATCCAGCTCTTCCCCGGCGGCGTCAAGGATTTCTTTAATAGTTAATTTATCCAGAGACTTGGCAAAACAGAAACCCCCGCCGGGTCCCCGCACCGAAGAAACCAGCCCCGCTTTACGCAGTTTGAAAAAGATCTGCTCCAAAAAAATGGGGGAAATGTTTTCCACCTCCGAAAGCTGATTAATAGACACCGGAGAACCATCCTTTCCAAGATTTGCCAATGCTAAGGATGCCCGAAGCGCATAGCGGCCCCGAGTAGTAATTCTCATAGCCCCCCCTCGATAATTTTGACAATCATAATAAAGTATTTTTTCGTAAAATAGAACCCATTTTTGCAAAAAAGGTCAAAATTTAACCTAAAGCAGGACGGACTCATCCCGAAATCCTCCGGCGGTACGGACGCAGGGGAAATTCTTGTCCCGGTTGACAGCGGAACCCCTTCCGTAGTAAACTAAAATATACCTTTACGGATAATCTTAAGTAAAACATGAGAAGGAGACCTATATGGCCCAGGCCAGTAAAAACGCCCGTACCTCCAGCACAACCCAGAAATTCTTCTGTTCCTGCGGAGGAGAAGTCAAAATGAAGACCATTTTTGAAAACGGCAAGGTTAAAAACCTCGCCGAATGTGAAAAATGCAAGCGTACCGAGCGGCGTCCTTCGGATTTTAAGTGAGCTTTCCCGCTGTGGAGGGGTTTATCCGCCGGCGGATTCTTCCGCCGGAAAGCTAATTCCTTGACAGACATAGGTTTAACGGCGTATTCTCAGGAGGTGTCCTGGTTTCCGCCGGATCCTCCTTCGGAGGGGTTTTGACGTTCCGCTTCCCTGATGGGGAGTTTCATTATTTTATATGGGGGTTTTCCTTTGGCAGGTAAAAGTAGTTCCGCTGAAAAACGGCACCGGCAGAGCGAGGAACGCCGTCTTCGCAATAAGGCGGTTAAGAGCTCGGTTAGGACCAGCGCCAGGAAATTTACGGCCCTGGCTCAAAAGAAGAATGTCGGCGAGGCCGAGGCGGCTCTTAAAGATATGATTAAAAAGCTGGATACCGCTTCCCGCAAGGGAATCATCAAGAAAAACGCCGCTTCCCGGAAGAAATCGAGGATGCAGCGTCTTTTTAATTCGCTTAAAACGGCGCAGTAACTCCCGCACGTCCCTTCGGGCCGTACATTAGGGAGATGGCATACGGCGGCCGGCCTGGCCGCCCGCAAGTGTACCGACCAAGATCCGGCGGGGATCTTGTAATGAGGGAATAATGCCGGGCAGGAAATTCACCAAGGCTGATATTGTCGATTCGATGTATCAAAAAACAGGAATGAGCCGTAAGGAAATCCGTGCGATTATCGATCTATTCATTGACGAGATAAAAGACGCCCTTATAAAAAGTATGATTATAGAGCTCAGGGGATTCGGAACCTTTGAAGTGAGGCTTAGAAAGGGCCGCCAAAGGGCCCGGAACCCCAAAACCGGAGACCCCGTATCGGTTACTTCCCATGGAATCGCCGCATTCAGGCCCGGCAGGGAACTGAAACAGGATGTCTGGAACCTCGGCGGAAACCCGGAAGAAGCCGGCCCCTCCCCGGATAAGAGTAAATCCGGAAAACCCGCAGGGGCCGGCGGCAGCGGCGCATGATCGCAGCCTTTAGCGGCGGAAAGGGCTGGGGCGGTTTCTTCGTTAATCTGGCCGCAGTACTGTCGGGGGCGCTTCTCTTCGCCGCCTCCTTTCCCAATCCTTTTATAATCGAGGGGCTTCCTCTTCTGGCCTGGATTGCCTTTGTTCCGGTTTTTTGGGTTGTCAACCGGGCGCCGATAGGGGCCTCTGTTTTTTGGGGCGCCCTTTATTCCTATACCGCCTATAGCTTGTTTAACTACTGGCTTGCCGTTTTTGATCCCAAGGCGGGTCCCATAGTCAGCCTGATCTATGTATGTTACTTTATCGTGCTCTTTCCCCTCTTAAAACTTGCGCTGATCCTCTTCCCTAAACGGGGTTACCTGATTCAGTGGCTCATCTGGCTGGGTTATGAGTACCTCAGGACCCTGGGCTTTTTGGGGTATCCCTATGGGATATCCGGTTATTCCCAGTGGAGTCTCCTTCCGGTGATACAGATCGCCAGCATAACCGGGGTATGGGGGGTTTCCGCCCTGATACTGTTTCCTTCATGTTATATAGCCGCCGCCCTGGGTTCCCTTAAACCGGAAGCCGGTCTCCGGCGGATAACGGAAATCACCGCCTTTCTCCGGCGGGAAGCCCTGCCGGGGGCGCTCTGGGCCGCCGCCCTGCTTGGAACCCTCATCTTCGGCGTTGTTTCACCGGTGGATTATTCCGCCGCCCCCGCCGCCAGGATAGCGTTGATTCAGCACAACTCCGATCCCTGGCTGGGGGGCATTCCCGAATTCCGGAACAATCTCGAGGTGCTCAAACGCCTCTCGGAAGAGGCTCTGGCGGCGGGACCCAAGCCGGATCTGGTGGTTTGGTCGGAAACCGCCTTTGTCCCCCGGATCTATTGGCATACCACCTACCGGACGGATCAGGCTTCTTATGCCCTGGTTAAGGAACTGATGGATTTTCTCAGCGTCCAGGATGTTCCCTTTGTCATCGGGAACGACGATGCCCGGAATGAAGTGAACGAGCAGGGCCTCTGGGAACAGGTAGACTACAATGCGGTGATGCTCTATGACCGGGGCGGGCTTAAGGGCCTGTACCGGAAGCTGCATCTGGTTCCCTTTACCGAATCGTTCCCATACAAAAAGCAATTTCCCGGAATATACGAAGCCCTGGAAAAGGCGGATACCCACTTTTGGAAAAAGGGAACCGAAGTGGTTGTCTTTGACAGCAGGGGGCTCAAATTTTCCACCCCCATCTGTTTCGAGGATACCTTCGGATATCTTTCCCGGAACTTTGTACGGCGGGGGGCCGAAATTATCGTCAACCTTTCCAACGATGCATGGTCAAAGAGCGTTCCCGCCCAGATGCAGCATTTTTCGATGGCGGTTTTCAGGGCTGTAGAAAACCGCAGATCCATGGTGCGGTCTACCGCTTCGGGACAAACCTGCGCCGTCGATCCCAACGGCAAAATTTTGGCCATGGCGGAGCCTTTCACCGAAAGCTGGATTACCGCGGAGGTGCCCGTCGTCGATGTAAAAACCCCCTACACTTTTTACGGCGATCTCTGGGCTTTGATCTTTGCCGCCCTGGCGTTTATTGCCTTGCTTTCGGGGAGCGCCGGGTATACAATAAGGCGTATTACAATTAAAAAAGGAAGGACAAGATGAACACCCGCAAGAAAATACTTATTGTGGATAATGAAGTCATTAATCTTGAGTTCTTTGAAGTTATGCTTTCCAAGCTGGGTTTTGTTGTTGAGAAAGCCATGGACGGGGTGGAGGCCCTGGAACAGGTCAAGAAGTTTCATCCGGATCTTATCATGCTTGACAATATCATCCCCAAAATGTCGGGCTGGGAAATTACCAAAACCCTCAAGGGGGATCCCCTTTACCGGGAAATCCCGATTATCATGTTTTCGGCCCTGGATGATGTAAAGGATAAAGTTGAAGGTCTCGAACTGGGGGTGGATGATTACATTACCAAGCCCTTTAACTTTTCCGAGGTCCTGGCCCGTATCAGGGCGGTGCTGCGGAACCGGGAACTCTTCGGTCAGATCGTAGCCCGGGAGTCCCGGCTGAATCTGGCGGAAGAATTAAGCGCCGATATGAAGCGGAATGTGGTGGACTTTATCGCCAGTATGGATGAGCTGGACGACGCCATCGCCACGGTGTCCAATACCCGGAACGCCGGGAATGCGCTCATTCTGCCGAAACTGCTTGAGACCCTCAAGGAAAAGGCGGCGGCGGTCCGGTTCCAGATTGCGGAGCTGGACGCCCGGATCGAACAGACCATGACCGAATGGGAACATTTGAAGAAAAACGAGATAGGCATTAAGGCCCTGGAAAATCAGATCCGCAGTATTAGGAACGGTTATGTTAAAGAGTGAGGGGAAAAGAAAAGACGGCGCTAAAGTGGTGGTTTTCGGAAACAGTACCGCCTTTAACGGATTTCTCCGTTTCAAGGAAACGCTTAAAATCCAGGGAAAATTCAAGGGGACCATAGAGGCCACGGGGGCGCTTATTGTGGATAAGGGAGCGGTGGTGGAGGCTGATCATATTTCGGTTACCTCCTTAACGGTTTACGGAACCGTCATCGGCGCCATCCACGCCATGGACAAAATAGACATGCTCAGCGGCGCGGAAGTCCGGGGAGATGTCAGCGCCGCCCATCTTAGGATTGCCGACGGGGTCCTCTTTGAAGGACAGTGTTCCATGACCTGGGTGGAAAAGGAAGTGGAAATCTTCTCCCGGCCTACGGAAGAAATAAAGGCCGATCTTCGAAAGGCAAATGGCTGAGGCTGCGGCGGAGGCGGTGATTCAAAAATTGAAGGCCGCTTCCCTTTCTCTTGTGGCTGCAGAATCCTGTACTGCCGGGCTGGTGGCGGATCTTCTGGCCGGCGTACCCGGAGCCTCCGGGGTATTTTGGGGATCTTTTGTTTCTTATACCATTGACGCCAAACGGCGTATGCTGGATATTGATCCGGAATTGATACGGCGTTTCGGTGCGGTAAGCGGGGAAACCGCCGGGGCCATGGCCCGGGGCGCCTTGACCAAGAGCGGCGCCGATCTGGCGGTGGCGGTAACCGGCTTGGCCGGCCCCGGAGGAGACGGCAGTCCCGTTCCGGTGGGTACCGTTTGGATAGCCGTCGCCCGGCGGGACGGGAGAGGGGAAACGGCGGTTTTTAAGTATGCCGGTTCCCGAAACGAAGTGCGCGCATCCGCGGCTTCCGAAGCCCTGGGGATGATCCTGAAACATACCGGCTGATTGTTCCAAGGCTGAAATTTTAACGTCGTCTATTGACAGAAAGAATTTGGAGGTTTATTATATTTTTTAGAAGATAATTGCCTTTTCATTCCACTGGGGACGCTTATGTGCGGCGTAGTCCTTATTAAGAAATAACCTAACAGGAAACGAACACGTTTGAAAAATGTGTGATCCATAAATCCCATCTTTTCTCGTTTTGTTTATCCGGCAGTATATTTATGTCAAGAGGAGTTAGATCGTAAAAATGACAGATGATGAAATAAGTCAGGAACAGTTCAGCGGCGGCGAAGGTTTTGAAGAATCCGGCGAGCGGGCCAAGGTAGTGGTCCGGGCCCGTCCCCGCCGTCCATCTGCGGAAATTGAAACCGGGGCTTCCCGCCGGGGTCCCGGACGGCCAAGGGGCCGCCCGGGCCTTAGGACCCAGCAGGGCGGAACGGTTTCTCCGGCGGCGGCTCCCGGAGACATGTCCTTCGGCGAGCCCCTGAGTTCCGGAGAGACGCCGGTCCTGCCCCGGCTGCCTTCCATGCCGGACATCTACGGCAAACCGGAGCCCCGTTCAGATCAGGACGGCGGAAAGCCCCGGCTTTCCATCAACGAGATGATACGCCTTAACATGATGGACCTTCGGGAACTGGCGGCCTGTTACAATATTTCCCACGAGGATATGGTGGCGCTGAAAAAACAGGAGATCATCTTTTCCATCCTCAAGGCCCATACCGAACGGGGCGGGATCATCTATGCCTACGGTTCCCTGGAAATACTGCCCGACGGCTATGGCTTCCTGAGGAGCCCCCAAAATTCCTATCTGCCGGGTCCCGACGACATCTATATCAGTCCCAGCCAGATCCGGCTTTTTGCCCTCAAAACCGGAGATACCGTTTACGGCCAGATCCGCAGCCCCAAAGAGGGAGAGCGTTTTTTCGCCATGCTCCGGGTGGAGACGGTAAACTACGATGATCCCACGGTAGCCCAGAACCGCATCCCCTTTGACAATCTGACTCCTCTGTATCCTAACTGCAAGCTTGACCTGGAAACCGTTACCGAGGGCATCAGCGAGCGGGTTATCAACCTTTTCTGTCCCATCGGCAAGGGCCAGCGGGCCCTCATCGTGGCTCCGCCCCGGACCGGGAAGACCATCATGATGCAGAAGATAGCCAATGCCATCACCAGAAACCATCCCGAGGTCTACCTTATCGTGCTCCTCATCGACGAGCGGCCCGAAGAAGTTACCGATATGGAGCGTACCGTCCGGGCGGAGGTAATTTCCTCCACCTTCGACGAACAGGCTACCCGGCATGTCCAGGTTACCGAGATGGTCCTGGAGAAGGCCAAACGCCTGGTGGAACATAAGAAGGACGTGGTGATACTGCTGGACTCCATTACCCGGCTGGCCCGGGCCTATAACCAGACCGTTCCCACGTCGGGAAAGATTCTCTCCGGCGGCGTAGATTCCAACGCTCTTCACAAACCCAAGCGCTTCTTCGGCGCCGCCCGGAACATCGAAGAAGGGGGAAGCCTTACCATCATCTCCACCGCCCTCATCGAGACCGGCAGCCGTATGGACGAAGTTATCTTTGAGGAATTCAAGGGGACGGGTAATCTGGAAATCAACCTGGACCGCCGTATCAGCGACCGCAGGCTCTTTCCGGCAATCAACATCAAAAAATCCGGTACCCGGAAGGAGGAACTGCTCCTTACCGAAGAAGAGCTTCAGAAGATCTGGATTCTGCGGAAGGTTATCAACCCCATGGATGACATCGAGATCATTGAACTGCTGATTGACAGGATGAAGAAAAGCAAGAATAATGAAGCGTTCCTCCGTTCCATGAATACGGGTACGGCGGGGATGGATTAATGGTATTTTGAAGGAGTTTTACATACATGAAGGAAGGCATTCATCCCAAGTATGAATTAACCAAAATAAGCTGCGCCTGCGGCAACGTTATCGAAACCCGGTCCACCGCCAGAGACATTAAGGTTGAAATTTGTTCCGCCTGCCATCCCTTCTTTACGGGTAAGCAGAAACTGGTGGACACCGCCGGCCGCATTGAGCGGTTCCGCAAAAAGTACAACATCAAAGAGTAAGCCGTTTCCCGGCTCCGGAAGACGCGGAACGAAAGACCCCGGCAGGCCGGAAACGCGGTTTTGTATCTGCCGGTATGACCCGCCTGCGAATTAACCGGAAAAATGACCCAGTATCTTAGGCTCCCTGAGCTGCCGGACCAGAATGATAAGGCAGGGCAGGGGAGGTTCGTTTTTCCGCCGGATCTGCCCCCGTATTTCAAGTACCGGTCCCCATTCCCGCCAGCTCGTGTACTCGATGCCCGTACAGTTTTCAACCGCCAGTCTGGGCAGATCTATAGCCTCAACGGGAGTATCCATCCCATACCGGCCCAGCCGGAAGAGCAAGGCCAGATAACTTTCGTCGTCATAGCGGGGACGCATCTCCGCCTCAAATTGACTTTCCCCCTGGGCCAGAAGAAAGGCCTTGTCCCCGGCGCCGAAGGCCGCGGAGATACTTTGCAGATAGCTCCGGGCCTCCGGGGGCAGTCCGTCGAAGGCCGCGGTTTCCAATTTGTCCGTTGCGGGAGGAAGAATAGTACAGCCGGCCAGGATCAGCGCCAAGAAGGGCGCATGGTTTCTCATCTGGTATAAGTATAGCACGGCGGTGTCCTTTTGCCCCGGAAATCTTCATCCTCCAGGGAAGCACTCAGTTCCTCCCTCTCTAATCCGGGGAGATCCGGGAGAACTATTCTGCCGCTCCTGAGCCGGGCGCTGAACCAGAGCTTTCCCCCCGGGGCAAGCAGGGCGGCACATTGGGCGATAAGCCTGGGATGATCCCGGTCCAGGTCCAGAATACGGCTCATCCGCTTTGAATTGGAAAAAACCGGAGGGTCCAGAATAATCTGATCCCAGCGGCGGCCCCGGCGCCGGGCTTCTTCAAGGAAACGGAAAACATCCGCCCGGATAAACCGGTATATTCCTTCGTATTTTCCGGAAAAATGTACGGCAAGGATGCAGGACCGGTCAGGCCCGGACTCTGCATTTAACCCGGAACCGGGGACATTAAAACCGTTAAGGGCAAAATTTTCCCTTCCCCAGTTCAGATAGGTATTGGACATATCCACCGAATCCACCTCCGCCGCTCCCCCGGCGGCGGCGCAGACGGAAAAAGATGCGGTATAACAGAAGAGGTTGAGGCTGCGCTTCCCCGCAGCTTCGGAACGGATCATGCCGCGCATCCGGCGGCGGTCCGGGAAAAACCCCGTGTCCAGATAATCCGAAAGGTTTACCCGGAAGCGGAGACCCCCTTCCTGTATATTCCGGGTAAAAGCGGCGGTTCCCTGCCTTTCGTATTGGCCGCCGCCTTCGCCGCGGAAACGGATCCTTCGCCGTTCCCTGAAGAAAATATACTCACCGGGGATGTCCAGGGCCCGCGATGCCGCAGCCTTCATGGCAATAAGCCAGCGTTCTTCCTCGTCCTCTGCCTTTTCGTAGGGGCGTTTGAAGAGGGCCCCCGCCAGGGCGCCGCCGTAATAATCGATAAGCAGAGGTATTTCGGGGATATCCCGGTCATAGAGGCGGTAGGCGTCGGTCCCAATGCGGCGGGCCCATTTCTTAAGGTGCCGCTGCCGTTTCCTCAGGCGGTTAAAAAGCATCTCCGCCTGGACTTTAGTCTTTTCACCGGCGGCGCCGTTTGGGAAATGCCCGGTTTTAGTCTTGACCGGCCCCATGTCTCCCGTCCTCTTCCAGTTTCTTCGCATGCAGCATGACACAGAACATGGCATAACCGGAGGACAGATCCTCTTTCTGAACTACCACCCTTTCAGGAACCTTCAGCTTAACATTGGTAAAATTCCAGATCCCCCTAATGCCGGCCCTGACCAGGATACCCGCCGTTTCCTGGGCATGAACAGAGGGTACGGTAAGAATCGCCGTGGTAACTTCCAGGCTCCGTATCCGTTCTTCCATATTCACGTTGTCAAAAACCGTTACCCCGTGGATGTCAGAGCCTATCTTCTGGGGATTCTTGTCAAAGGCCGCTACTATCCGCAGGCCGTGGTACCGGAATTCTCCGTATCCCAAAAGAGCGGTTCCCAGGCTGCCCGCCCCGACAAGCACCGCATCATGGGGGGAATCCCAGCCCAGAAAATGCTCAATAGCTTCAATAAGGGCCTGAATAGGATAACCTTTCTTGGGCCTGCCGATTATGCCGGTAATGGACAGATCCTTACGGACCTGAATGGGTTCCAGGTTCAACTCCTGGGCGATTACGGTACCGGAGATAAAAGTGTTTCCTTCACCCTGAAGCCGGCGTATAATGTGCAGATACGAGGGCAGTCTGCGTATTGAGGGGGCTGCGGAAATTTTTACCTTTGCCACAGTAATAACGATAAAATTAAATCGATAAAAAGGTCAAGGTTGAATTCCCCGGACCGTCGGGACAGGACGATCCGAATCCTGGCGCTTTAACTTTTGTCTCCTTTCGGCTATACTGGCAAAAAGGGCTTTGCCGGGTTTCTCTCCGGGAAACAATCCGGCGGATCCCCGGTAAGGAACAGTACAGCATGGCTGGAACCATCAAAGCGCTCTTTCTTGATATAGACGGAACCCTTATTTCCGGCGAAGCCGGTCCTTTTAAGGACGATGTTGAACAAATTGAAAAAGCCCGGCGGCGGGGCCATAAGGTCTTTCTCAATACCGGCCGGTCCCTGGCTTTCATTCCCCGGACGATCCGGGAGGCGTCCTTTTTCGACGGGATTGTAGCCGGCGGCGGCGCCCATGTGCTCCTTGGGGGGAAAACCATATACCACAAATGGATAGCCCCGGATCTGCTCTCCGAAGTCGCCGCCCTCTACCTTAAAAACGGCAAGTGGTGTTTTCTGGAGGGGGAAACCGAAAATCTCATCATCAATGAAAAAGAAGGCCCCTATCCCAGGGTTTTTCGCGGGGATGATTTTTCCGGCAAGTATGCGGGGATTTTGATTACCAAACTGACCATGGACAAGCGCTTTACCCCGGAGGAACGGTTCTTTTTGGAAAAGCATTTTCACATCTACGATCTGGGAATCCATGCCGAGGGAATCATCAGGGGCGAAAGCAAGGCCGCGGGTATGGAGATAATCCTTAAAACCCTGGGGATAAGCCTGGAAAATAGTATCGCCATCGGGGACAGCGAAAACGACATGACCATGATCCGCCATGCCGGCATAGGCATCGCCATGGGTAACGCCTGCGCCGCGCTGAAGGCTGCGGCGGCGGAGATTACCGCCCCCTGCGGCGAGGGCGGCATAGCCCGGGCCATTGAACGGCATCTGTCCTAATCCTTTCCGGTATTGAATATGGGCGTCATTTATAGGATGATAGGATCGTCTCTCAATGAAGTTATGCGGAAACTTTAGTTTCCGTCGAATCAAAGGTTCGCCAGCAACCGCTTAAGTCCAATAGAGTTGTTCAATACCTTCAGTTATTGAACAACTTCCGCTTAAAAACGGCAGAATTTCACAAAATGCGAAATATTTTGTGAAATTCTGCGAGACTTGTGAAGAAACCAACCGGGTTTCTGAACAAGTCCAATGTTAAAACCTGGAGGTAATATGGACGCAAAGGAAGCCGTCTTCCTGGCCCGTGAAAAGAAAACCATCGTCCCCGCCTTTAATATACCCCACCTTCCCATGGTGGAGCCCGTAGCCTCCGCAGTGGCGGATGAAAATATCGTAGCCATAATACATGTAGCCCGGGTAGAGTGGAAAAATTTTACCGTAAAAAGCCTGGAGGAAGTGGCCGGGGAATACCGGAAATTTGAAAAGCCCGGCCATACTCTTTTGGGGCTGGATCATATTCCGGTGATAGACGAAGAACTGGAGCGGGTGGACTATATGTCCTTCATCCGCAGGGCTATTGACGCAGGCTGCCAGTCGGTCATGATAGACGGCTCCCGGCTTAATCTGGCGGAAAATATCGCCGCCACCGCGGAAGCCGCCGAAGAGGCCCACCGGGCGGGCCTTGCCTGCGAAGGAGAACTGGGAGCGGTAATGGGTCACGAAAGCGGTCCCATAAGGCCCTACGAGGAGATCTTCGCTTCCAAGATGGGCTTTACCGATCTTGAAGAGGCCCGGCGCTTTGTGAGGGAATCCCGCTGCGACTGGATCTCCGTGGCGGTGGGCAATATCCACGGAGCGGTGGCGGAGGCCGCCAGAGATCAGAAAAAACCCGAAGCCAGGCTTGATGTGGATCACATTGCCGCCCTCTACAGAGTAACGGGCATTCCCCTGGTACTCCACGGCGGCAGCGGCATCGGGCTTGACTATATCAGGCGGGGCATAGAGGCGGGGATAGCCAAAATCAATATAGGAACCGAAATACGCCAGGCCTTTGAAAGGGGCCTTGAACAGCCGGGGGGCGGGGTTTCCGCGGCCCAGGAAGCGGTTTACAGGCGGGTGAGGGAACTTATTACGGATATAATGGGAGCGCGGGAAGTCCGTCCCGTACTTTACCCTTAGCAGGCTGGATGTCTATGCTGTTCTGCGGATTGGATGTGGGAACCACCGGCGTTAAGGCCGTTGTCTTTGATGAAAAGGGGAACCAGCATGCCGCCGCCTACCGGGCCTACGATCTGACCGTAGCTTCCGGCGGGACCAGGCTGCTCCGGGGGGCGGAGATCTGGGACAGAACCAGAGAAGTTCTGAAGGAAGTTACCGCCGCCCGCCGGGACATCGCCGCCATATCCGCAGCTTCCTTTGGCGAAGCATTTGTCGCCATGGATAAGGGGGACAAGATAATCTGTGACCCCATGCTCTTTACCGACCGCTGGGGCGAAGAAGAATATGCCGCGGCGGAGAAAAAAACCGGCGCCGCGGAAATTGCCGCTGTCTGCGGGCTTCCCCTTTCCCCCTCGTACAGCCTTTCCAGGGTACTGTACCTCAAGGAACGGCAGCCCGGTATTTACGAAAAAATCGACAAGATCCTGTTAATGCAGGACTTTATCAACTTTATGCTCTCCGGCGAAAGGGCGGTGGACTATTCCAGCGCCTGCAGAACCATGTTCTTCGACGTGCGCAGCTGCACATGGAGCGATGATCTTATCACAAAATTCGGCCTTGAAAAACGCCACTACCCGGAACCCAGACCCATGGGTTCCGTATCCAGGATAAGCGGAAAGGCCGCCGGAGAGCTGGGACTTGGCGGGGATGTTAAAATCGTTCTGGGGGGGCACGATCAGCCGGTAAATGCCATAGGTTCCGGTCTCAGGGAGGGATATGCGGTCTGTTCCATGGGGACCTCCGAATGTATTACCCCCATCCTCAAGGGTATGCTTCCTGCGGACTTTATCTCTTCCAGGGGAATCCCCGCGGAGCCCCTCTGGGCAAAGGGCAAATTCTGCGCCATGGCCTACAATACCTGCTCGGGGCTCCTGGTCCAATGGTTCTTCAAGACCTTTTCTGATGAAAAAGAACCTCCCTATGCCTTATTCGAAGGGGCGCAGTTTCCCAGGGAACCCACCGGGATCATGGTTCAGCCCTATCTGATGGGCAGCGGTACTCCCTATATGGACAGCGGGGCCCGGCTTGCCGTAACCGGCATAGATTATGGTACCACCAAATTCGACCTGTACCGGGCCGTCCTGGAAGGGCTGGTTTTGGATCAGCGGCTCAACATGGCGGCGCTTAAGGAGGTTCAGGTTACGGTGGATCATCTTATAGCCGTGGGAGGGGGCAGCAAGAGCCGGATCTGGAGGGAGTTAAAGGCGGATATACTTCAGATCCCCGTGAGCGTTTTGACCGTTAAGGAGGCGGGAACCCTGGGAAGCGCCATCCTCTGCGCCGCCGCCGCCGGTCTCTACGGCAGTATCGAAGAAGCCGCAGGAGCCATGTCCCGTACCGGCGAAACCATCGAGCCGAATCCTAAAGACCGGGATTTTTACGCCGAAAAATTTGAACTCTATCGTAAACTCCGCGATCATGTACGGGAAGAGAGCGCTTTTGCCCTTAAAAACGGAATTTAGCGCATAGTTCTTCAAATTTTATCATTAGAAAAACGATTGCTTAACATTTTTTTGTTGACTTTGAGTGAAAATAAAATCTACATGGGTATGTACTTGACGCAGGTCTAAGATTAGCGAATGCTATTTTCCTCAAAAGTGGGTACAAATTTCCCTCGGAATTTCGTAATTTCGTTGAAAAGGCAGTAAAATTCAGAAAA
>JAISMC010000111.1 GCA_031276965.1 Treponema sp. | reverse complement strand
CACAAGCTTGGGAAGCTTGGATAATACCGTTATATGACGACCGCATTTTAGTTATGCTATTTCAATATCAGCTTAATGTCAAGACGTATGCCGTTAATATGCGATATGTTCGCAGTAACGAGTACATGGTTCGTCCTGCGGGTGAACCACGTCCGGGGCGATAGTCCCTTTAACGCGGGCGCGAATCCTGTCAGCAGGGGGTCAGGCGGGCTCATATCAAGCTGAATCTGTCTTGGAATCCATTGATTTCCCTGTTCAGGTATGCTATCCGCTTCCTCCACCAGTCCTTGAGGCGGGCGGTTTCTTCTTTATGTAAGGAGGCGCGTGATGGAAAAGACGGACATAAGGGTTCAATTTACCCGCAAGGTGCTGCGGGAAAGCCTTGTGGAGCTTATGAAGGAAAAATCCATCCTGAATATATCCATCCGGGAGATCTGCGAGAAGGCGGGGGTGAGCCGTTCGACGTTTTACACCTACTACAAGGACCAGTACGAACTTCTGGAACAAATGGAAGAAGAGACGTTTATTGAATTGGACAGGGTTATCAAAAAATACAATCCATCGGGTGCAATGCCGGCGGCAAGGGAACTGACCGCGATGCTTGAGGATGTTCTGCGCTATGTCGCCGGTAACTACCACTCAATTCAGGTGTTCCTGAGCGAAAACGGCGAAAGCGGCTTTCAAAGAAAGATCGCCAAGTTTCTTGCCGACCGCATACGGCTGTTAAGGAATACCGGCCAGTCCAATACGATACCCGATGAAAAGACGCTGAATTACTGTTCCGCCTTTATGCGGGACGGCTGCATCGTCATTATCCAGGAATGGCTCAAAAACGGCATGGACATGGGTATCAACGATATGGCGAAGCTGCTCGCCCGCCTCGTCCGCGGCGTGCTGGTTTGAGGGGGGAGTAAAAAAACACGCAGACCCACAAAACAGAATGTTACTGCCTTCCCGGCGCTTGATAAAATCTGTACATATGGTTATTTGTAGCCACTAAACAACCCTCCTAATGAAAATCCCCCCACCGCTTTCCGGTTTCCACGCTGACCCGCAGAGGTATCCGCAGTTTTACTGCGTTTTCCATCACTTCCTTCACCAGCTTTGAAGCGGCCGGGGCGTCGGTCTTTGGGCACTCCAGGATGAGTTCGTCGTGGACCTGTAGGAGCAGTTTTGCCGGGCTTTTTTCCTTGGTCAGCCGCTTATCCAGGTTGAGCATGGCGGTCTTGACGATGTCCGCCGCGGAGCCCTGGATGGGGGTGTTCACCGCGATCCGCTCGGCGCCGGCTTTTTCGGTTTTGTTCCGGGAGTTGATCGCCGGGATGTAGCGGCGGCGGCCAAGGATAGTGGAAGCGTAACCGGTCTCTTCAGTTTTTTTGATGAGTTCGTCAATAAAGCTGCGGATACCCGCGTAGGTTTTAAAGTAGGCTTCGATGAAGGAGGCGGCTTCGGTACGGGTGATGCCCAATTCATTTGAAAGGCGGAAGGCGCTCATGCCGTACATGACCCCGAAGTTAATGGTCTTTGCTATGCGGCGCTGATCGCTGTGGATGTCCTTTTCATCTACGCCGAAGATGAGGGCGGCGGTCCGGGCGTGGACATCCTTGCCTTCCTTGAAGGCGGCGATGAGATTTTTATCCTGGGAAAGGTGGGCCAGTACCACCAGCTCTATCTGGCTGTAGTCTGCGGAGATGAGGACGCTGCCCGGTTTGGCAATAAAGGCTTCCCGGATACGGCGGCCTTCCTCATCCCGGATGGGGATGTTCTGGAGATTAGGTTCCCGGCTGGAGAGGCGGCCCGTGGCGGTACCGGTCTGTACAAAATTAGTGTGGAGCCGGCCTTCCTTATCGGCAATGTCTGCCAGGGCATCCACGTAGGTGGATTTGAGTTTCGCCAGAGTACGGTGGCGGAGTATTTTTGCGGGGACCGGATCTTCCCGGGCAAGCTCCTCCAAGACCGATACGTCGGTGGAGTAGCCGGTCTTGGTTTTCTTCCCCGGCCTGAGTTTCCGTTCCGTGAACAGCACTTCCTGGAGCTGCTTGGGAGAAGCCAGGTTGAACTCATGGCCCACCAGCTTGTAGGTGTCCGCCTGTATCTGGTTTAGTTCCCCGTTTAGTTCCACACCGTAATTCCTGAGGACGTTGGGTTCAATCTTGATGCCCAGTCCTTCCATTTCAGCCAGGATAGGGAGCAGGGGCATTTCCAGGTCCCGGAAAAGGGCCAGGGAACCGGACTTTTCAAGCCGCTGTTCCAGAAATACTTTGGCGCGCAGGGTGAGGTCCGCGTCCTCTGCTGAATACCGGGAGGCGGTCTCCAAGGGAACCTGGTCAAAGGTTCCGCCTTTGGGAACGATGCTGTTGTAGGTCAGGGGCGTATAGCCGAAATGATAACCGGCTAGGGCATCCAGCGAGTAATTGTTCCGTTCCGGGTCGTCCACCCAGGCGGCAACCATGGTGTCCCAGATTTTGCACTTCCACCGGGGAAGCCCCCAGCCGCGGCTTACTTTGTAATCGTACTTGGCATTGTGGGCTGCCACGGTTATGGCGGGGTCTGCCAGCAGAGGGGCAAGGGCTTCCCGAACCAGGGCGCTTTCGATGAAAGGCGCGGGGGTTCCGCTGTCGGAGCCATCCGCCGCTGTACCTTGGTGGGCGGCTACGGGTATGTAGTACGCTTCCCTGGGCTTCAGCGCGAGGGATATGCCGATGGGCCGGGCGTTCCACGCATCCAGGGAATCGGTCTCAAAGTCCAGGGCGATAAGACCCTGCTGACGGGCTTTGATGAGAAGGGCCTCGAAGGCCGGGAAGTCCAGGATGGTTTTGTAAACCCCGTCCCCCAGGAGAGAAGGATCCGCAGGGCTTTGGTCCGGCTGCCGGTTTCCATAGGCCGGTCCCGCAGCGCTGTACCCCGGTTCGTCTCCGTTGGTCAGGCTGCCGTTCTCTGCCGGGCCGTCGCTGTCCCCGGCTTTCCCTTTGTGTGCGGGGTCCAGGACTGCCGCCAACTGACGCATCTCTTCCCGGAGCAGGACCCGTGCTCCGGCGGAGCGGTCTACGTTTTCTACGGTCAGTTCATCCAACGTGCTGATCCCCAGGGGCGCTTCGCAGTTCAGGGTTATCAGGGATTTGGCGAGGTAGGCGCTTTCCTTCCCCTCGGCGAGCTTTTTCCCAACCGAGCCTTCAATACCGGCGAGGTTTTTGTAAATTTCGTCCAGGGAACCGTAGCGGGCCATGAGCTTAACCGCGGTTTTATCACCAACGCCCTTAACGCCGGGGACATTGTCCGAAGTATCTCCGGTGAGGGAGAGGAGGTCCAGGATCCGGTCCGGGCTTACCCCCCATTCAAGCTTAACCTCGTCAACGCCCACCAGTTCGTAGGGAAGGCCGCCCTTGACGGTATTCCTGCCGGAAGAAGCGCCTTCGCCTGTTTTAGCCGCTTTGGCAGCGCGAAGCTGGTAGGTTCCGCCGCCCACCAACTGGAGCAGGTCTTTGTCGGAGGAGAGGATGTAACACTGCCGGCCTTCTTCGCGGCATTTTTTTGCCAGGGCAGCAATGATGTCGTCCGCCTCAAACCCCGCGGCCTTCAATGCCGGGATCTTGAGGGCGGTGAGCACTTCTTCCACCAAGGGAACCTGGGCGTGGAGATCCTCCGGCGCTTTCTGCCGGGTAGCTTTGTATTCGGGGTACTGTGTATGCCGGAACGTGGGGGTAGGGGAGTCGAATACCACCGCCAAGCGCCGGGGCTTTCGGGGGGCGGACAGAAGTTTCCCCGACGTATCTGCGGCGGGGGCGCCGTCGTCCAGGAGGCTCACCAGGGTACGGACAAAGCCGAAAAGGGCGGATACGTTTTGTCCCCGGCTGTTCCGCAGGGGGCGGTTCATAAAGGCAAAGTACGACCGGTAAATAAGCCCATAGGCGTCTATAAGATAGAGCGGTTCCAGGTTAGACATGGGATAATTATAGCAGGAAAATCAATATTAAACAAACGGGAAAACCGGGGGCTTTGAACGACGCGTATTCAGCCTTTCACGTCAATAATGGATGGGGAGCCGCCCCCGGCATAGATAGACCGGCGAGCGGCGTAGGGATTACCCCGGAGGCTCTTAATCTCCGAGCGGATTTCCGTCATCCGCTTGGAAAGCAGCCCCCGGTTCCGCTCCGAACGGATCACCGCTTCCTGTTTGAGCCTTTCCACGGCGGCTTTGAGTCCCGTAACTTCGGCTTCCCCGCCGGCGGAGGCGGAGGTTTTACCCCCGGGGGCGGGAAGATCGTGGTACATGTTTTCCAGGGGATCTATCACTTTCTGTATGTTGAAGATGTCCTTAATGATGTGCTCTTCCAGTTCGACATGAGACAGAAGCGCCTCGGTATCGCCCCGTTCTATGACATCCTGCTGTTTGTCCAGGACATGGAGATATTCCCGGAAACGATCCCGTTGGGCTTGGAGCATTTCCCGAAACCGTTTGATAACGGCAATCCGTTGGCTAAGTTCTTCAGCAGATAAAGCCCCGGCCATGCGCTGTGCCTAGCCGGTGATATTGAGGCCCGCGGCGGGATGGCCTATGCCTTCCATGGAGTTGGTGGCGATAATTTCGCTCCAGGCGCTCCGGAGGTCGTTCAGCATATTACGGACCGAGGAGATACGCTGCGGGTCCTGGTTGATATTGGCTGCCAGCAGTTCCTGGTTGAACCAGGTATACAGGGAAAAAAGATCCTTGGCGATCTCTCCGCCCTGTTCAAAATCCAGGGAAACCATCAATTCCGTGACGATCTCCTGGGTTTTCAGGATGGATTTGCTGATCTGTTCAATACTGCCGGGGTGTTTCTTGCCGCCGCCATTCCGTTCCAGCAGCTCAAGCCCATGGTCCAGTTGCTTTATCGCCTCATTGTAGAGCATGACAATCAGCTGCCCCTGGCTTGCGGTCTTAATCCGGGTCTCTGTGTAAGCGAATATTTGATTTGTCTTTGCCAAAATAATCCCCTCTATCGTACCTGGACGGTTTAAAACCGGTTCCGGGTATTCTTTTTTCTATCGGTTTGTTTTAAAAAATACTAAAGGCTTTTCACCATAGTTTCCAGAGCCAGATACGCCCAGGGGATAAAAATCGCCGGAATCAGGTTGGCTACCCTGATTTCTTTAACCCCGAGAAAATTGAAGCCTATGGCCGCTACCAGGAGATTCCCCACCGCGGACATTTCACGGATTATGCCGGGGTTTAGGAGATCCTTAACCGCCATGGATACCAGGACTATCCCCGCCTGGTAGACAAATACCGGAATGGCGGAAAAAGCCACCCCTATACCCAGGGATGCGCCGAAAACCAGGGAAATGGCGCCGTCCAGGATAGACTTGGCAAAGAGGATTTCGTGGTTTCCCTGGAGGCCGCTCTGCATGGACCCCACAATCGCCATGGAACCGGTACAGAACAGGATGCTGGCGCTGACAAAACCCTTGGAAAAGGTCCCGCCGCTCATGTTCAGCTTCCGTTCCACCCAGTCCCCAAAACGGTTCATCAGCCCGTCGATATTGATACATTCCCCGATAACGGCGCCGGCGACCATACTCATAATCAACAGGAGGACCCGCTGGTTATCCATGGCGCCTTTGATACCCACATATACAATGGAAAGACCGATGGCTTTTTTGATGATCTCTTCAAACCGGGTTGGAACACCCCAGATAAGGAAACGTCCCGCCAGGGCGCATACCACAATCGCCGCCGCATTAACCACCGGCCCTACCATGGGTACCCCTTACGGCGGATCGTTTCCCGCCGGCAGGGAGCGATCATGCCATTCCCCCCAATCGAGATCGCCGGTACCGGTAAACCGAAGATACTCACCGTGACGGTTTTCATGCTAGTATAGCCCATTAGACCGCATGATACAGGGTACGCTAATCATAGACAATAGGCAGGGAACATTGGTATGGCAGAAAAAAAAGATGAAACCCCGGAGGAACAGTCCCCGCTTGCTTCGATGTTCACCATTATGATCAATCCGGTCCTGCGGGGACCCGCTCTCCGCTGTATCCGGTCGATTTTTTCCAATTTTTTCTTTCTCCAATATAAGGCCGTCTTTTTTTCCGGCCGTATCCCCGTGACCTGGGTGGATCATCCCCTGGACGCCCGGATCCCCTTTATCCCCCGGTGGGTCACGGTGTACCTCGACTTTGTGGCCTTTTGGATACGCATCCTCGGGTTTCTGCTTAAACAGTACCGCCGCCGCGCCCTTAATCCCGTAAAGGATTTTCTTACCGCCATGACCCGGCTCTACGGTTTTGCCGCGGAGGTCTATTCCAAAAATATGTCCACCACGAAGCGGCCCTACTATATCGCCCGTCCCCGGTTTTTCCTGATCCACCTCACGGACCCCCACCTCATGTGTATCCCCAGCCTCCACGTGATGGTGATGATCCTGAGCTACACCCGTTTCCGGGATATCCTCCGTTCCTTCGGCGACGAGGACGCCCTGGCCGCGCAGATTGAGGGGATTACCGCCGGGGCCGCCCGGATCACCGAGGCCATCCTCTATGTAAAGCAGCACAGCGTAAACTGTGTCGCCGCCGCCCTGTACGCCATGAGCCGCTTCGACCCCTCCCGCTTCCCCCCCGGCGAGGCGGCGGCATTTACCGCCCGGCTTTTTCCGGAGCCCTCCCCCATGGGCGGAACCCTGCCGGGCATTCCCGCTGAAGACGGCGCGATCCTCCGGGCCCATATCATCGCCCTCTACCGGCGTTTCATGGATGAAAGCCCCGCCCCCGGAGAACCCTGGGAAGCGCCGCTGCTCCGGTTCCTGCGGGGGCTGAACCAACCTCCGACCGGTTGAAACCACCCCTTTCCGTATGGTTTTTCCTAGTTGACCCTCTTTCCAAGACGGCATAGGATGCTCTCTATGAAGGATCTTCCTGCCGTCGTTCCGTTTTGGGGGGGGGGGGGGGCGCGGCGGGGGGGGGGGGGGGGGGGGGGGGGGGGGGGG
>JAISMC010000022.1 GCA_031276965.1 Treponema sp. | reverse complement strand
ATCCTCCTGCCTATTTCCGTTCCCATCATCATCGTGATGCTGCTCTTCTATGGGGTCTGGCAGTGGAACGATTTCTTCCGGGCTTTGATCTATCTGGATAAGCCCCAGTATTATCCTATTCAGCTTGTCTTAAAGGATCTGTTGGCCACAAGCCAGGTAACCGGCGCCCTGGTTGAAATGCTGGCGGAAGATCAGGAGGCCTATGCGGAAATGCTCAAAGCCGCCGACTCAATGAAGTACGGAATTATCCTCTTTGCCAGTTTACCCATGTTGATCCTCTACCTCTTTTTGCAAAACTACTTTGTGAAGGGGATTACCCTTGGTTCGGTAAAAGGGTAGCAGCCGGATAAATCCGGGATAAAATCCCAGGTGTATTAGTCTTCCGGAAATTTTTGATCTGGAAGGATTAGGATACTTATTTTTATGGAGGAAAGATTATGAAAAGCAAAAGACTTGGTCGGATCACGGCGTTTGCCCTGATCATGCTTGCCTGTCTGTCATGGCAGCTCGCGGCTGGTGGGGACGGAGACAAAAAGTCTTCCGGAACCCAGAGCCAGGATGCAGGGGTGCTCAACCCAACCGGGCTGCCCATTGTTAAAACTCCGGTTACCCTGCATTTTGCCGGTATTCAGATGAACAGTACCCGGGTGGGGCGCTGGGATGAAACGGATCTGATGAAAGATACAGAGGCAAAAACAGGGGTGAAAATCGTCTGGGATACGGTTCCCCAGTCAAGCTGGAAGGAGAAGAAGAACCTGATGATCGCCAGCCGGGAACTGCCCGATGGTTTTATGGCTTCCTTGAGCCTGGATATGAATGAAATTTCCATGCTGGGCTCGGAAGGGGTGCTTATTCCTCTGGAGGACCTCATCAATAAGTATGCTCCCAACATCAAAACCCTGATGAAGGAATATCCCACCTACGAACCGTCGGTTAAAAGCCCCGACGGTCATACCTATGCCATCGCAAGTCTGGAAGAACTGGGGTTTGATTCCTTTAGTACCGCCATCATCCGCAAAGATTGGCTCGACAAGCTGGGGCTCAAGATGCCCACCACTACCGAAGAATTCTATCAGGTTCTTAAGGCTTTCAAAGACAAGGACGTTTCAGGAACCGGGAAGACCATTCCCTTTAGTTTCCTCTACAAAGAAAGCCAGATGATCAACCGGGAAGTTAAGCGGGAATTTGAGTGGATGTTTCTGCCTTTTGGCGTTGCGGATAATCCCTATCATGTTTTTATTGAAGATAACGGGGAAGTGGTGTTTACCGCTTCTCAGCCCGGCTTTAGGGACGCCATTCAGTACCTGCACCGGCTCTACTCCGAAGGGCTTATCGACGTGGAGATCTTTACCCAGGATCGGACCCTTTTGACCAATAAAATCCGGCAGAACAATGTGGGTCTATATACGGATTACCGGCTCAAGCTCTCCATGGCTGCCCCGGAGTCCGAGTCTCTCTACACCTTCTTGCCGCCCCTTAAAGGGCCCAAGGGAGATCAGCGCTGGCTGCGTGCCCAGATTGGAATTTCCGAAGGCGCGTTTGCCCTGACCAGCGCCTGCAAGTACCCGGAAGTGGCCATGCGCTGGCTGGATTATAATAACCAGGAGGAACTGAATATTCAGAACCGTTACGGTATGTTTAAAGAAGCGGGCTGGACCGCCAACGAAGCGCTGGTTCCTTCCGTCACGGTTCCCGGCAAGTGGGAAGTGAACACCCGGCCAAGTTCCATCCAGCCAAATGACTGGCCCTTTAGTTCTCCGATTTCGGTTATGCCGGTTCTGAGCCCCCGGCGGCTTATCGACAAGTTCGTGGCAGAAAAAGGCAGCAATGTTGCCAAGAACGAATGTTGCGACTTCTACCGGCCCTATCTGACCAAGAACCCCTACAACTACCCGTGGCGTTTTACTCTGGAAGAACTTGAGGAACTCGCCCTGCTCCAGATGGATCTGACCAACTACATCGACAAGACCCAGGCAAAGTGGATAGCCGATGGCGGAGTTGAACGGGAATGGAACACCTATCTCCAGGAACTTAAAAAGTACAATGTAGACAGGTATTTGGAACTCTACAAGAACGCCTACAAACGGGCGCAGGGGAAATAAACCCTTATACCGGCAGTTCCTTCACGTTGCAGTTGAGCCGGGCCGCGGCCTTTTCCGCCTGGGCCCTGCCGGCGATGATCACCGGACTGCCGGGCTTTTCCGCCAGAGAAGCCAGCCGCCTGAGAATGGCGGCGGTTTCTTCTTCCCTTACGGCGATGAGGGACTTTAGCCGCCGCGAACGGTGGCCGTCTTCCACGCCGTAGAGGAAGCGGAAAAAATCGATGAAGCTTTTTTCCGCCCCGGTCCGGGGATAGGTTTCCCTTGAATACGCGCCAATGACGGCTTTTACCAGTTCTTCCTCCCCCCCGGCGATCCCGGCGTTGGCCAGATCTTTCAGCAGGGCCGGAAAGGTTTCCAGCGACCGGAGGGGATCGGGGTCCCGGTAGGTGGAAAAGGAGAAGGCCCCCTCAAGGTTGTCCGGGTGGGTAAAGGCGCCGTAAGCGCCGCCCTTCATGCGGATGGCCTCCCACAGGGGGCCGGTCGAAAGCTGATGAGACAGTACCAGTTCCGCCGCCTGTTCCGCCGAATCGTAAGGAGAGGCCGGTACGGTTAAGGCGGCAAAACCCACCTGCAGGGAGTCCGAGGCAAAGACCTCAGGTTCCCCCCGGTAAGCGGTAAAGGCCGCGGTTTCCCGGCGGGGCAGGGGAGGGCCAAAGGCGCCGAAGCGCTGCCCGATTTCTCCAAGGCTGCTTTTTATTGCGTCCCCGCTGCCGCCCAGGTTGATGATGATGCCTGAGCGAGCGATCTTTTCCCTGATGGCACGGAGCCTGCCGCTTATCTCGCCGGCTTCCATTTCCGCAAGGCGGTGCACAAAGAAAAGCTGCTCCAGGCCGTTCCATGTTTCGTCGATCCCCCGGGCACGGGAAAAGCCCCGGCCGGAGCGGGAGGAGGCGACACTGTGCCCCGACGGCGCCAGGCTCGAATCCATGTCGTTCTTGAGTTCCAGCGCCAGATCCCGAATACGTTTCAGATCGCCGAAGTCCCCTTCGGTAATGAGGCGCAGGGCCAAATCCAGGGACGGCGCCATTTTTTCGTCCAGGGCCTTGAGCCGGAAGATAATCCAGTCCCTGCCCCGGATGTCGAAGATCCCTTGGGGGAAGACCGCCGTGCGGGAAGCGCCGGGAACCATGGAGCCGGTTTCGAGCATGGCGTAGAAACCCCCGGTAGTGCGGGCCAGAAGCCCCGACACCTTGCCGTAATCCATGCCCGGCAGCCCCACCGACACCGCGGCGTGGGAAAAGAAAGGAAGCCACAAATAGTCGTCCCCGTC
>JAISMC010000188.1 GCA_031276965.1 Treponema sp. | reverse complement strand
ACGGGTTATCTGAAAGGGGGAGGGGGTTCCACCCCCCCTTGACCGAAGCCCCGCAGGGGCAAGCGTGGCCGCTTTCAGATGTTCTGTCCAGGCCATTTTTTCGTTCAAATTCGGAATTGTTGGGGCGGGGCTTAGGCGGCAGAGGCCGGCCCCGGCGTTTTCCGCGGATTATTTCCCTATTTTTACCACCGATTTGACGATATCTGCCTTATTATGGACGCTCTTGTCCATGGCGTTTTGAATGTCGTCAAAATCGAAGATGTTGGTAACGATGTCCTTGATCCGCACAGCCCCCCGGGCGACCGCATCGATAGCCAGGGGATAGATGTGGCGATACCGGAAGATCGTTTTGAAGCTGAGTTCCTTGTTCAGGGCGGTACTGATGGGGAGATTCATCATTCCCGATTTGCTGTACCCTACAAAAACCATGGTCCCGCCCTTTTTGGCGGACTCAATGGCCTGCCCCGCGGAACCTTCATTCCCCGAGGTTTCGATCGCCAGATCCACCCCTTTCCCGCCGGTTAGTTCCGCAATCACCCCGGGAACCTGCTGCTCCGCGGCATTGATGATACCGTCCGCACCCAGGGCCTTTGCCTTCTCCAGCCGTTTGGGGACCACGTCGGTTACGAAGACCCGGGAAACCCCCTGGGCCTTCATGGCCAGCATGGATACCAGGCCGATGCAGCCCGCGCCGGTAACCAGGGCGGTTTGCCCGATTCCGGCGCCGCCGCTTATGGAAGCATGGAAACCAACCGCCAGCGGTTCGATAAGGGCCCCCTCCAGAGCGCCGACCTGATCGGGGAGTTTGAAGCAGAGCGCCGCCTCATGGGCCGCATACTCCTGAAAGACCCCGTCCACCGGCGGGGTTGCAAAGAAAACCACATCCGGGCAGAGGTTGTACCTTCCAGAGCGGCAGAATTCACAGCGGCCGCAGGTTTTCCCCGGCTCCAGCGCCACCCTATCCCCCGGTTTCAGATGGGTAACCGCGGACCCGGTCTCCACCACAACGCCCCCGGCCTCATGCCCAAGCACAAAGGGCGGTTTTACGATGAAATCGCCGATTCGGCCCGCCTCATAATAGTGCAGATCCGAACCGCAGATGCCCACATAGTCAATCCTGACAAGGGCCTCGTTAGGCTTGGGCTGCGGGATGTCCCGTTCGATGATCTCCATCTTGCCGATTCCCGTCATAATCGCAACTTTCATTTTCCCCTGCATGATACGCTCCTATTGAGATTATATAAGGCATCCTATAAAATGCAATCCTGAAGGAGGGCGATATGATTCTCTGCTGCGGTGAGGCGCTGATCGATATGCTCCCCCGGCGGATTGGGACGCTGACTGAGGAGCAGAGGGGCATGGAGGAGGAGCAGGGGGGCGATTCCGGGTCCGGCGGAACGGCGTTACTGCCCTGTCCCGGGGGGAGTCCCTATAATACCGCCATTGCCATCGGACGGCTCGGCGTGCCCGCCGGATTTTTAGGGAAGCTCTCCACCGATTTCTTTGGGGATATCCTGGTAAGGCGGCTGGTTGAAAACGGGGTCTCCCCGGATTGTATCCTCCGCTCCGGGGAGAACTCCACCCTGGCCTTCGTCAAGCTTGATCCCGGTGCGGAACCCCAGTACGTTTTCTACACCGAGGGCAGCGCGGACCGGTCCCTCTCCCCGGCGGACCTGCCCCCGGCGCTCCCCGGGGCGGTTGACTGCATCCTCTTCGGGTCCATCTCCATGACCATGGAACCCATCGCGTCCGCCATCGAATCCCTGATCCGGCGGGAAGCCGCCCGGGGAAGCGGCGCCCCGGTGATCTCGCTGGACCCCAACATACGGCCCTTCATGATCCGCAGCCGGGAAGGCTACGTGCAGCGCTTTGAGGGCTGGCTCCGGGACACGGTTATCGCCAAGGTCTCTGAGGCGGACCTGGATTTTATCTACCCCGGTCAGGGGCCCGAGGAAGCCCTGGAGGGGATCCTCGCCCGGGGACCGCAGCTTGGGGTGAGTACCCTGGGGCCCCGGGGCGCCCTTGCCCTCCTCAGACGGGAGGACGGTTCCCTCCTCCGGGCAGAGGCCCCGGTGGTGGACCTCCCCGTGGCGGATACCATCGGCGCAGGGGACACCTTTCATGGCGCATTCCTCGCCTGGCTGGAACGGCATGGCAGGATGTCCCGTTCCGCCCTCGCCGCCCTGGGCGAAGCGGAACTCTCCGAGGCCCTGTTCTTCGCAAACAAGGCCGCCTCCCTGGTATGCTCCCGGCGGGGGGCGGAACCACCCACCCTGGGCGAGGTGGAACAATTGGCGGTCCGCTGATGGCCGGGAACACCTTCGGCGATCTCTTTGCCGTCACCACCTTTGGAGAATCCCACGGCCCTGCAATGGGCTGCGTCGTAGACGGCTGCCCCGCGGGACTCCCCCTGGACATCGAAATTATCCGCCGGGACCTCCGGCGGCGGCGGCCCGGCGGCCCCGGCTCTACCACCCGGATCGAAGCGGACGAGCCGGAGATCCTCTCCGGGGTGTTTCAAGGGAAAACCCTGGGGACTCCCATCGCCATCCTGATCCGCAACACCTCCCAGCGTTCCGCCGATTACGACAAGCTCCGGGATCTCTACCGGCCGGGCCACGCGGACTGGACCTGGGAGGCCAAGTACGGCATCCGGGATCACCGGGGCGGCGGGAGGAGTTCCGGCCGGGAAACCGTAAGCCGGGTCGCCGCCGGAGCGGTGGCCAAGGCGCTGCTCGCCGCCGCGGGCATCACCGTCCGGGCCTGGACCGCAGCCATTGCGGGGATAGAAGCGCCGGGGCCGGAGGAAGCCGGCTTTGACCTTGACGAAGCGGAAGGGAACCCCCTGCGGGTTCCCCACCGGGAAACCGCCGGCAGGATCCTCGCCGAGCTGGAAAGACTCCGCGCCTCCGGAGACAGCGCGGGCGGCATCGTAACCTGCTCCGCCGCGGGCCTCCCCCCGGGGCTGGGAGAACCGGTTTTCGGCAAACTCGACGCCCGGATAGCCTCGGCCATGCTCTCCCTGGGGGCCGCCAAGGGTATCGAATTCGGAGCGGGGTTTAAGGCGGCGGAGAGTTTTGGTTCGGAGCAGAACGATCTGCTGGCGCCGGGCTGCGCCCCTGCGGTTGATCTGCGGCGTCCCGCTGCGCCGGCCCTGCCGGAAGGGGTTCCGGATATCCGGTACCGTACCAACAATGCCGGGGGCGTCCTTGGGGGTATCAGCACCGGGATGTCCCTGGAATTCCGGGTGGCCTTTAAGCCGGTCCCCTCAATCATGCAGCAGCAGGAAACCACGGACCGGCGGGGCATCGTCAG
>JAISMC010000177.1 GCA_031276965.1 Treponema sp. | reverse complement strand
CTCCGCGGTATCTTAGGCGTTGCGTTGGTTTGACCGGAGGCTCGTTCGATAGGAAGTTGCGGACCTTCGGTCCGATTATACCGTCTGGTTTAATACCAATTTTTTGTATGCGTTGCGCTATTTGAGCCGGAGCAGAGCTCCGGGGTATTAAACCAGACTTTCGAATAAAAGAGCCCCGAAGAACCGTGTTTTCCGGGCTCATTTTCTTCTCCGCAGCATCCCTGCGGCGGCCCGGAACCGGCTGTCCCCGGTAAGGGCCAGGAGCAGAAGCCCCGCCGCGCCGTAGATAAAGGCGGTGATGGTCAAGGGGAGGCCGTAACTGATCAGCCGTCCCCTCCCGGCAAAGAAGGCGGCGATGCGGGGGCCCAGGGCAAGGACCGGCAGAGCGGCGGCGGCGGAGAAGAGGACAAGCTTTGCCGTGTAGAACAGGGCGGAACGGAAGGCCCTGGCTACGGCGATCTCCGGGTTCCGTTTAAGAAAAATAAGGAGCAGCGCCGTGTTTATCCCGCTGGCCAGCGTCAGCGCCAGGGCAACCCCGGCTCCCTTCATCGGGCGGACCAGCGCCGCCGCCAGGATCATATTCACCGCAAACGAGATAATCCCCGCCAGGGTGGGAGATTTGGAGTCGCTCTGGGCATAGAAGGCCGGGGCCAGGATGCGGTTCAGGGCGATGAAGAACAGCCCCGGCATGTGAAACTTAAAGGCCGCATAGGTAAGCCGCACCGAGCTTTCATCAAAACTGCGGTTCTGAAAGAGGAGACGGATCAGCGGTTCCCCCTGGATAAGGGAAAAAAGGGTGATAGGTATGGTGATCAGGGCAATAATGTCCATGGCCGAAACCAGCCGCTCGTTGTAGAGTCCCCACCGGGAAGACTTTGCATATTCCGTCAGGTCCGGCAGGAGTACCGTTCCGATGGAAACGGCGAATACCCCCAGGATCAATTCCTGGAGCCGGAGGGAATACTGGAGGCTCGACACTATCCCCTCTCCGGCGTTTCCGGCCAGGGCGGTGGAGACCAGGTCGTTAAGCTGGTATGCCGCCATGCCGATAATGGTGGGCCCGACAAGCCTCAGCACCATCCTGGTTCCGGGATTCCCTATCGCCCGTTTCAGCCCGGTAAAAAAGAAGCGGAATCCCCGGCGCATTACAAAGGGAAACTGAATCGCCGCCTCCAAAAAGCCTCCGGTAAGTATGCCCAGCGCCATGGCCCGGGCGGGATTTTTGGTGAAGGGACTCAACCCGTAGGCGCAGAGTATAGTCGCCAGGTTGAGGAGGATGGGGGCCAGCCCCGAAGGGGTGAAGATGCGGACGCTGTTCAGAATACCCTGAAAAAAGGCGGCTATGGAGATAAAGGCCAGGAAGGGAAACATCAGCCTGGTCAGAAAAACGGTTTCGTTAAAAGTTTTCATGCCGAAAAAGGACACTACCAGGGGAGTGATGATGATCCCCAGTATCACCGCCAGGCTTACAAAGAAGCTGAGAAAGGTAAAAATACAGGAGAGGAATTCCCGGGTCTTTTCGCGGTCCTCTTCCAGAAGATGGGCCTTGAAGGTAGGGATAAAGGCCGCCGCAATGGAACCTTCCGCAAAGAGCCTGCGGAACAGGTTGGGGATCATAAAGGCCACGGAAAAGGCGTCCGACAGGGCGCTGGTTCCTAAAAGGCTTGCTTTGGTCATTTCCCGGAGCAGTCCCAGTATACGGGAGGCCAGGGTGAGGAGGGACAGGGCGGAGCCGTGCTTTACCAGGGAGCGGGCGGCGGCGCCGGGGTCCGCCCTGCCGCCGGAGGACGGCCCTTGGTCCGCAGGCGGATCCGCACCCTGCGCTTCCCGGACCGGCCGGCCTGACTTACCGGTCATGGGCGCCCGTTCCGAAGCGCATGTCCTGGGGCCTGTTGGTGATAATTCCCTCGCAGCCCAGCCGTAGCATCTTCTCCGCCAGGCCGGGATCGTCAATGGTCCAGGGAACCGCCGGCCGGCCCTCCCATGCGGTCCAGGCGGGGCGGAGAGGACGGCGGAGCTGGCGGTATACGGGCTTTACGTAATCGCAATGGGCGATAAAGCGGCCCAGGCCCCGGCGGAGAAACGGGGGCACTTCGGGACCGGCGCTCCAGATCGCCGCTGTGGGAACTCCGGGACAGCGGGTTCTAAAGGCCGCCAGGCTAAAAGGATTAAACGAAGAAACCGTTACGGCCCCGGCGGTTCTGTTCCCCAGGGCCCTTATGATTTTTGCCGCCAGCATGGGCAGGGGGTCTCCCCTGATTTTCCGGGTTTTAAGCTCTATGTCAACGTACATGCCGGGACAGAACTCCTCCAGCACCTCCTCCAGGCGGGGAGGCGTTCCGGCATTTTTCCCATCCTGAAAATAGGCGCCCACATTGATACGCCGGATTTCCCCCCAGCTTAGATCTTCTACGTTCCGGCCGTCTCCGGCGGTACGTTTAAAGGTATCGTCGTGGGCAACTACCAGGATGCCGGGGGAGGCGCATATATGGACATCCAGTTCCAGGCCCCCGGCTCCCAGATCCCGGGCCTTTTTGAAGGCCCCCATGGTATTCTCCGGGGCCAGGGAGGAACAGCCCCGGTGGGCGAAGATCAGGGGCCGGGACCGGTCCGGGAGCAGGGGACGGCGGCTCACCGGACCCCGTCTTCGCCGGAGGAGCCGGAACGGCTCATCTTTGCCTTGAGGGCTTCCAGGGCGGCGCCGGCATTAGTTTCTTTTTCCAGGTCCTCCAGTTTCCGGGCCGCCGCCTGTTTTTCATCTCTGGGATTATGCCCCGCGGCGATTAACAGTTCCTGTTCGAGAAGATCCGGATTGATACTCCGCTGCCGGGCCGCAAGCCCCGGAAGCTGCCTGCGCATCGCCTCAATTTGATTTTTCAGTTCCCGTATCTCCGCCGCCGTTTTGTCCGCTTCGGTCCGTATCCGGACGGCGGCCTTTTCCGCCTCCGAAACCAGATCCGCCGTTCCCCCGGAACGGGCCAGCTCCAGGCGGCTGTTCCACTTCTCCGACTCCCGGGCCAGTTCTTCCTGTCTTTTTTCCGTAAGCTTTAAGGTACTTATAAAATGGAAGATGTATTCCCTTGCCCCCGCGGCGTCCATGCCGGTAAGGTCATCCGGTTTCCGGTCCATGCTGTATACTCTATGGAAGGAAAGTCTTCTGTGCAAGACCGCGTTTAGGGATCATAGTTCCCCGGAATTCATTTTTTTGCGGATCTCCCTCCAGCCGGGCATGAAAGCGTTCATAAGCCGGTAGAAATTCCGGTTGTGGGAAGCTTCGATCATGTGGATGAGTTCGTGGACGATGACATATTCAAGACATTCGGGATTCCGCTTTGCCAGCTCCGTATTCAGACGTATGGTTTTTTTGCTGCAGTTGCAGCTTCCCCAGTGGGACTTCATTTTCCGGGTATAGAAGCCCTTAACTTCGACGCCTATTGCCAAAGCCCGCTTCCTGATACGTTCCGGGGCGGTTTCGTCCAGCAACCGGCGGTACCATTTATCCAGCAGTTCCTGTTTTTTTGCGGCGCTGCAGTCCGGGGGAATGTACATTTTTATCCGCCCGTCGCTGAGGGCTATTTTACGGTATCCCTGCCGCCGGATAATTTCCAGCGGCAGGGCCTCGCCCCAGACATACTGGACTGCGTCGTCTCCGGTACTGCCGGTACGGGCCCTGCTGCGGAATTTTGTGCGGTGTTTTTCTATCCACTGTAATTTTGAAAGGGCGAAATCCCTGACTATTCCAGGCCCGGCGCTCACGGGGGCGGAAATCCGTACCCTTCCATCGGAAGGATACACGATCATCCTGAGGCGCTTTACCTGTTTGTACTCTACTTCGATGGCGACGCCGCCAAGAATAAGTTTTTCTGCCATGACCGTCCGCCGCGTTTTTTACTGCAGCGATGCTATCGCATCCTGAGTCATGCGGTCGCATCGCTCGTTGTACTCGTTCCCCGCATGTCCTTTGATCCACTCCCATTGAACGGGAAAGGAGGCGGCCAGTTCATCCAGGCGCTGCCAGAGATCCCTGTTTTTTACCGGCTCCTTGGAACTGGTCCGCCAGCCCTTCCGTTTCCAGGAGTGGATCCATTCATCCATGCCCTTCTGTACATACTGAGAATCAGTAAAGATACGCACCTTCTTGGGGGCAAGCCCCAGGCCGTTTAGAGCCTCCAGGGCGGCAATGACCGCCTGGAGTTCCATGCGGTTATTGGTGGTGTCCGCCTCGGCGCCCCACTTTTCCGCGGCAATCCGGGGCTTTACCGCCGCATAGCCGCTGGCGGCGGAAGGGACGGTCTCTTCAAGGATCAGATAAGCCCAGCCGCCAGGTCCGGGATTGCCGGAACAGCCTCCGTCGGTATAAATTTGTATATTCATAACTGCCTTACGGGGATGGCCGGCAGGGCCGCCCTTTAATAGTCTTGTTCGAGAATCCGGTTGGTTTCCGGACAAGTCCAGTTGAACCGGTTTCAAACTCCGGTTAATTTTGAAACCGGCTTCCGGAAAAGCGGCCTAAAATCCGCTTTTTCCTTTACGTTTGAATTACTGTTTCAAAACCTCAGGTTTTGAAACAGCCTCAATTAATATTGCGTAACGGTTTCCCATTTTTCCGATTTCGCCGAAGCGAAGAGGGCGTCCAGAACTGCCATATTGGCTATCGCATCGGAGACGGGGGTGGGAGCTTCGGTCCGCCTGTCCGTTACGGCTTCGGCAAAGGCGTCAAATTCCAGCAGGTACTGATCGGCAATTCCGGTTTCGATGGTCCGTTCCCCTACGCCGGTATTAACATGGAGCCGTCCGGGGACATCACCGTACATGTTGAAGGGCAGTTCCACCGACAGGGTACCGCCGGTTCCCACCGCCCGGACCCGCTGCCAGGGATACAGTTGGGTACTAATGGTAAAGGTGGAATGTCTACCGTCCCCAAAATCAAGGATCGCCGAGGCAAAGGTATCGGTTTTGAACACCGGGTCCCGCTTGAGGGTACAGATTACCCGTTTAGGTTCGGCCTGCATAAGGAGCCGGGCGGAGGATACCGTGTAGCAGCCTATGTCGTAAATACCCCCGCCGCCGGTTTCGGGGATATTGCGGATATTGGAACCGTCCTTCAAATCGTAGGAAAAGATCCCCGCAGTGGTCATCACGGCGCCCAGCTCACCGGCCTTAACGATTTCCGCCGCCCGTTTCCACTGGGGGTGGAAACGGTACATAAAGGCCTCCATCAGCAGAACCCCCTTCTTTTTACAGTACTCCGCTGCTTCCGCCGCCTCTCCGGCGTTGAGCCCCAAAGGTTTTTCGCATAAAATGGGCTTTCCCGCATCGGCGGCCTTTTTGATATACTCCAGGTGCAGATGGTTGGGCAGAGGATTGTACACAAAGTCAATTTTGGGATCTTCCAGCAAGGCCTCATAGGAACCGTAGGAAACGGAGAATCCCCACTTTTCGGCGTACTCCTTGGCTTTTGCCGCATCCCGGGAAGCTATCCCGTAGGAACTTACCAATTGTGAATACCTTAGGGGCGCAGCCACCCGCAGTGCATAATGCCCGGAACAACCCAGGACGCCTAACCGTAATTTTCCCATAGATCCCTCCTAAAATGATTGGTTCAGGAATATAATGCTGTTAAATCCCGATAATATCTACTGCCGGGGACGTTTTCTCAGGGATTTCTAAAGAATATCCAAAATACTATTGCCGAAGAGCTTAAAATTTGGTAATTTATACCCGGCCCCTTTAATGAGGGGTGATAATCCATCATTTCATACCGGTTTCGCAGGCAGGACAAAAAACGTCCCATTTCAACCTGGAATCCGGTAATATGCGGACTAAGTCCGAAGGAGCAAAAGAATGGCTAAACAGTTATTGTTCAACGAAGAAGCCCGGCGTAAACTGCTTGCCGGGGTTGAGCAGATCTCCAAGGCTGTGAAGGTAACCCTGGGCCCCAAGGGACGTAATGTCCTTTTGGACAAGAAATTTGGAGCCCCGACGGTTACCAAGGACGGCGTTTCGGTGGCGAAAGAGGTGGAACTGGCGGATCCCTACGAAAACATGGGCGCCCAGCTCCTTAAAGAGGTAGCTACCAAAACCAACGATGTGGCCGGAGATGGAACCACCACCGCCACCGTACTGGCCTACTCTCTGGTAAAAGAAGGCCTCAAGTCTGTGGCAGCCGGCATGACCCCCATTGAGCTTAAGCGGGGCATCGACAAGGCCGTGGAAATCGCCGTAGAAGAAATCAAGAAAAACGCCAAGGAAATCAAAGACAAAGAAGAAATTTCCCATGTCGCCTCGGTTTCGGCCAATAACGACGGTGAAATCGGCAATACCATCGCCGACGCCATGGAAAAGGTCGGGAAAGACGGGGTCATCACTGTGGAAGAATCCAAAACCATGGATACCACTATCGAATTTGTGGAAGGGATGCAGTTTGACCGGGGTTATATCTCCGCCTATTTTGTAACCGACCGGGATACCATGACCAGCGTCTACGAAGATGTCTATATCCTGATCCATGACAAAAAAATCTCCAGTATGAAGGATATGCTTCCCCTGCTGGAGAAGGTCGCCCAGAGCGGCAAGCCCCTGCTCATCATTGCCGAAGATGTGGACGGCGAAGCCCTCTCTACCCTGGTGGTGAACAGCCTCAGGGGCACTCTCCGGGCCTGCGCGGTCAAGGCTCCCGGCTTTGGGGATCGCCGCAAGGCTATGCTCGAAGACATTGCCATCCTCACCGGCGGCGAAGTTATCAGCGAAGAACTTGGCCTTAAGCTGGAAAATACCGAACTTGCCCAGCTCGGTAAGGCTAAAACCATCAAGATCGACAAGGATAATACCACCATTATCAACGGCGCGGGTAAACAGAAGGAAATTCAGGACCGGATCGCCCAGATCAAGGCCCAGATTGAGGAAACTACCTCCGACTATGACCGGGAGAAGCTCCAGGAACGGCTGGCCAAGCTGGCCGGGGGCGTGGCGGTTATCAACGTAGGGGCCGCCACCGAAGTGGAACTGAAGGAGAAAAAGCACCGGGTCGAGGATGCCCTCAGCGCTACCCGGGCCGCCATCGAAGAAGGCATTGTCTCCGGCGGCGAGCTGGCGCTTATTCAGGCCTCCATTGCCCTGGATAAGGCCGATGTTTCCGGTTTGACCGATGACGAAAAGGTGGGTTTCAAGATTGTCAAGCGGGCCCTGGAAGAGCCCATCCGCCAGATAGCGGAAAACGCCGGTCTCGACGGGGCGGTCATTGCCGAAAAGGCCAAGTCCGAAAAGAAGGGCGTGGGCTTTGATGCGGCCAAGCTGGAGTGGGTGGACATGGTGAAGGCCGGTATTATCGACCCCGCCAAGGTAACCCGTTCTGCCCTGCAGAACGCCGCCTCCATCGCCAGCCTTCTCCTCACTACGGAATGTGCCATCACCGACATTCCCGAGAAGAAGGACCCGCCCCCTATGCCCGGCGGCGGAATGGGTGGAATGGGAGGAATGGACTACTAAAATCCGGGTAATGCCCGGCGATATAAGGCCGCCCTTTAGGGGCGGCCTTTTTTTGGGCGCCCATTCCGCCGCCGTGTTTTGCGGCGGCACACGGTTTTTCCTTTGAAAAACCCTAAAATAATGCTATAATCTGTAACAGAATACTAAATGCCGGGTTTTCTTAACGGATCAGGGGAATTGCCTTGCTAGTAAATCTAAGGCGGGGTATACTGGAGACGGTATTTGTCCGGGAATTTCCTCTAAAGGGTTTGTCCGTAAAGTAACCGGCTTTGTGGACAGACACTAATTACAGTCCGAAGGGCGTATTGCCGCTTCGCATAAGGAGTTGCCTATGAAAAAGAAAATGACAATAAGCATATTGCTGGGACTTGCCGTCCTGTTGGCGGCTTGTAAAACCACCCCGAAACCGGCGGATACCGGCGCAAATCTTACTGATACCACTCCAACCGTCCAGGACCCCAATGCGGCTCCCCCCGATTCGGCGGCATTAAGTTCCCTGGAGGACGCTAAAAACAAGGCCGAAAATGCCCGGAAACAGGCGCTTTACCTTGAAGGGCAGAACTATTTCCCTCAAGACTGGAGTTCCGCGGAGTCCCTGTATCAGGCGGGGGAACAGGGGGGAAGATCCACCCTGGGAGAGGTTAAGGCCGCGGCCGCCCAGTACAATGCCGCCGCCGCCGCCTATGATGATATAACCCGCAAAGCCATACCTCTCTATGCCCAGGCCCGGGAAGACGAGATAAACGCCGCCCGCACTGCGGCGATCCGCTCGGGGATTGCGGATATTTCCCCGGATCGTTTTGCCATGGCCGAAGATACCCGCCAGGCGGCCTATGATTTATACGAAAGAGAGGATTACTATTCCGCGGCGGAAGCCGCCTATGCGGCCATCGATCAGTATCAGGTCCTCAAGACCGCAGCCGGCATCTACGAGATATGGGATGAGATTGATGTCTTCGATCTGGCAAAGTACGATTCTGTCAATTATGCCCAGGCGGAGGCCGCCGCGGTTCAGGCTGTGGCGGATTATGACAGCGGAAACACGGCAAAGGCCAAGATCGGGGCCAACGAGACGCTGAACCGCCTCAATATGGTCCGTGCCGCCGGCTGGGAGGCCTTTGCCGGGGAGCGGAGAAGAGCCGCAAATACGGAACGCCAGGCGGCCCTGGATTTGAAGGCCAATGTGGCGGTCCGGAATGAATTTAATGCAGCTCTGGCCGTTTATAATCAGGGGGAGAGCGCCTTTGGTTCCAGGCGGTACAGCGATGCTGTTCAGTACTATAACCAGTCCGAGTCCATGTTTATTTTGACGAAAAACAGCGCCATAGAAAAACGCCGTGTCGCCGAAGAGGCTATCAGGCGGGCCGAAGAAAAAACAGCCGAAAGCGATGCGGCTGCGCAAAATGCTGAAAAGATCATTGGAGGTGAATAGAATGGGTCGTTTTATAGCATGTTTGTTGATTTTATTGCTGATAGGCGGGGCGGTTTTTGCCCAATCCGGGACTTCGGAGCCTGTTTTCACCGAATCCGCAGAATATGTCCAGGATAAATCTCCGGTTTCTGGTTTTTGGTTCCCCGGAATCCATGATACCATTTACCTCTGGGCTTTTAATCCTGCGGATTCGTCGGAATTTGTCGATTTTGCCCCGCTGGTAACCCTGGCCGCGGCAGCAGACACCGATGTTCCCCAGGTAATTCCCGGAAATATACGAAATAATAAGTTTTATCTTGAGAGCATCCGTTTAACCAGGCTAGCCCAGGAATCTTATGATTATGGCGATTATGACAAGTCCACTGAATATGCGGCTCAGGCTCTTTTATACGCCCAGCAGTCCGATGAGTACGTGGCCTTGCAGTTGAAAATCAAAGAAACCAATGATGTAATCGCCGCCGCCCGGAGCCGTTTTGACTGGGCCGCTTCGGTAGGGGCTGCCAGCCGGTACCCCGGTGAATACAGCCAGGCCCAGATCGCCTATAACGAGGCCCTTTCGTTCCGTTCCGCCGAAGAGTGGGATAGAGCCATTGCCGCCGCCCACCGGGTTATAGATCTTCTGGCGAATGTTACCGCCGCCGCCCCGAGCGTTACGGTTCCTCTCCCCGATGGAACCTTGCCCGCCCGGTACACGGTTCGGACCTGGCAGATTGAACGGGACTGCTTTTGGAATATTGCGGGAAGGCCCTGGGCATACGGAGATCCCACCAAGTGGCGGCTGTTGTACGAGGCAAATAAGACAAAACTGCCGGAGCCCAATAACCCGGATCTGATAGAACCTGGCATGATCCTGGATATTCCCAGTCTTAAAGGGGAGGCCCGCCAGGGCCTGTGGGAGCCGGGACGGACCTACAACCCCCTCCGTTAATCTCCGAACAAAGAAAAGGCTAAACCCTGGGTTTAGCCTTTTCTTTCAAGAGTCTGGTTTAATCCCCCGTTAAACCTCTGATTCGCGCCCTGTTCTGCAGAAGCTTATTGGTGGCGGGGTCTAATACCCCAAAAATCCGTTTGCGCACGGGGGAGGTCCAGCAGCGGGGTTAGTTAGGACCTTTCCTGCAGATAGAGGGCCAGGGCGGAGGCCATAAGGGCATGTACGTAGGGGGGCTTCCCCATGTTCCGCAGGACCGTTTCTACGGGGATCAGCTCCACCGCTACAAATTCATCATCATCCAGATCCTGATTGCCCGTATGCCGCAGATCTTCCGCCAAAAAGAAGTGAACATGGTTCCCCATAATCGCCGGGTTCGGGCTCATCTTCCCCAATGCCCGGATTTTGCCCGGCGCATAGGCGGTTTCTTCCTGCAGTTCCCGGGCTGCCGCTACGGCGCTGTCCTCTCCGGGTTCAAAAACCCCTCCGGGGAATTCCAGGCTCAATTCCCGGGAACCGTGCCGCCATTGCCGTACCATCACAAAATGCTCCCCCCCGGGGGTATTAACCACCGGCACCACAATGGCCCAGTCCGGGGCCTCAATTACTGTAAAGGTTTTAGAATTCCCCCGGGGGGAAGATGCCCTTCTCTCCAGAACCCGGAAAACCCTGGAACGGTATACCTCGGCGCTGTCCTGGACATTCCAAACCAGCTTGTCGTCACTCATAGTAAGAAAATATCCCTTTGTCCGCATTTCGTATATAGGGAGTCTCTGGAAACTCCGGTTGGATTTTCAGAGGCCTCCTGCAGCTTTTTGACAAATCCCGGTTTTTCATCTTATGCTTAGTTTATTCGAGAGTCTGGTTTAATACCCCGCCTTTCAGGGCGCTGTTTTTATGGAAGTTTATCTATGATGTGCCTGCATTATAGACAAACGTTAATATATGTTCCTGTGTAAGATTGAGTTAGTAAAAGGAGTATGCTATGGCTATAATTACCATTTCCCGGGAACTGGCGGCCCTGGGGGACGAAACCGCCAATGAGCTGGCGAAGATTCTGAATTACCATCTGGTGGATAAGCAGAATCTGGAAGAACGGATCAAGTCCTATGGCGTTGCGGGCCGCAAACTTGAAAAATACGACGAGCGGAAGCCCTCGTTCTGGGCATCCCTGTCGCAGGACAGGGATGCCTATCTTCATCATCTAAAAACGGCTATTTTCACTGAGGCCGCGGAGGGGAACTGTATCTTTATCGGCAGGGGGGCCCGGGCGGTGCTATGGGATGTACCGGGGGTTCTGTCGGTGTTTTTGGTGGCCCCCAGGGAGATACGTTACGAGCGGGTAAAAAGCTATTTTCATTGCGACGATAAACGGGCCCGCCAGATTATAGAACAGAGCGATCATGACCGGCAGGGGTTTCACCGCTTTTTCTTCGATTTGGACTGGAAGGATCCGGGAAATTATCACCTGACCCTGAACACGGGGCATCTCCATCCTGCAATCTCCGCGGGACTTATCAGGGATCTTTTGACCCATGCCGTTACCGGGGAGCAGGAGGCTCAAAACAGCCTCCGCCTTCAGGAACTTCTTCTGGCCCAGCGTATCATTCATCATATTCAGTACGAGAAGGAGATACCCGTCCATTTTCTGGAGGCGGCGGTCTCCGGTAAAACCGTATCCCTCTATGGAGTCGTCAATTCCCAGGCTTTGGTGGAAGCTGCGGTCTCTGCGGCCCGGGAACTCAATTCCGGCGGGACCATTCAGTCGGAAATACAAGTGGTTCAGGAATACAGCATCATGCCCTAAGCTTGACAAGGGTATAGGCAAATTCCATACTTGATCTATGACCTTGGCCGATAAAGTTACCTCCCTGCGTTTAGTATTAGCCCCTGTTTTTTTTGCGGTCTACCTGCTCCCCCGCTTTGTGCCGGCCTGGTTCGGGCAGGGTTCCGCCTGGACTGTGCCGGTTTTGTGGGCGCTTTTTATTGTGACCGAACTTACCGACATGATCGACGGCATGATAGCCCGAAAGCGGAAGGAAGTCAGCGATTTCGGTAAACTCTATGATCCTTTTGCGGATACGCTGGTACAGCTTACCTATTTCCTCTGTTTTGTGATTGACGGTATTCTGCCGGTGTTTCTGCTGTTGATAGTTTTGTACCGGGAATTCTGTATCCTCTTTATCCGGAATTTGATGTTGAGAAAGGGCGCCGCCATGGGCGCCCGGATGGGGGGAAAGATCAAAACCGTAAGCTATATCAGCGCCGGCATTCTTGCCCTTTTGGCCTCCAGTTCGGTCCGTCTGGGGCTGGCTCCGGGTTTTTACCGCTTCTTTTCCCGCGCCGCCGCCGCCGTTTTCGCCGTTTCCGTGGTTTTTGCAGTTCTTTCCTTTGCCGATTATCTGAGGGTTTACAAAAAAACCTAGGCGGTTTTCTTTTGAAACACCTTTGTTTTCTATAGAAATGTCGAACGGTTAACACACGATTTTTCGGGCCACGGTTTTTAACGGAGTTATTCGCAAGCGGGTTTAATACCCCGCCGCTCTGCGGCGGGGTTGGTTGATTCGCAAGCTTCAATTTCCGGACAAGTCCATTGAAGTTTTGAAAAAAATTTATTTATTTTGATAATAAACGTTCCGGGGGCTTGACTTTTTTATTATCTTGTTGTAATGTATAACAGCCCCCTAAAAAAGGGTATGAGTATCGTTAACAGCTTGTAATCTTTTTGTAATACACAGCCTGTTTTAACCACGAAGACCATTTATCAGAAAGGGTGATTTTTTGTCCCCGTACGGCCGCCGGCAGGGTCTTTTAGACCGCATAGATTTCTGCCGAAGCTGGCAGGGGGCGCTTGACGAAGGGTGCGAAGGTGTAGTAAGGTATGCGAATGCGTCTCCTGGGGGGCGCTGGGGTTTAAGGACCCGTGATATTTGGCAAA